>CAJONA010000164.1 GCA_905235755.1 uncultured Clostridia bacterium | reverse complement strand
GTTTATAACGTCGTCCTCTTTATAAACGGAGCTTACGTCCGCTCTTGAACCGAACAGCTTTTCGTCTTTTTCCGAGTTGAGATCGGTGAGCGCGCTCGATGTGGATATCACCGCGAGCACTGAGTCGATATATCTGTCTATCTGTATTGTCGGCACGAGGACAAAGTCCATCTCGCCATCATAGCACGTCGACAGCACCGACAGCGCGTTGCAATCGAGCGGTTTGCCCGTAGCAACGAGAAGAACGCCCTTTTTATCTATCATGACAGGCACTATCTTGTGCTTTTTCATGAGTTCGAACGCGAAAAGATGAGTGAGATTCTCGTCGATGTCGAGCATGTCGATCTCGATGGACGGCATGCAATAATAGTCAGCCCGCGCTTCAAGTTCTGTCGTCTCGGTTATTATCTCTTTTGTGAGCATATAGTCTCTGACAGTCGTGTTAAGCCGCTTGCTGTCCGCGAGTATCTGCTCCTCGTCTTTCTTACGTATCAGTTTTTTGTACGAGTAATACTGTAAAAGTTCAGCATCAATATTCAAAATTCAACACCTCGCTTCATTTTAAACAAGTCCCGTCATTATGGATATCATCGGCGAATATACCGCAAGGAACAGCATTATGACGACGACGGCCATGATCGCAAGCATTATCGGCTGGATCTTGTTTATCGCCGACATCAGCGATTGCTCGACCTGAGTTTCAAAGAAATCGCACGAACGGAGCAAAATATCGTCTATTGACGCCGATCGCTCGCCGATGCGCAGCATCTGTACCATAACTCGCGGGAAAACATTGTATTTTTCGATCGCGGCCGAAAGCGGCATTCCGTGTCTGACCTCATCCGCAGCCTTGTCAAATCTGGCTCTCACGTCCTTGTTTACAAGCACGACAGAGACAATATCCATAGCGTCCGACATATCCACGCCGCTTTTGAGCAGGATGCCGAAGCTCCTCGCAAATCGCGCCGACAGCTGATTTATCGTGACCTTTCCCATAAAAGGAATGTGCAATGCTATCTTGTCGTATAAAAACGAACCTTTTTTCGTAAAGCCTATAATTATCAATATTAACGCAACGGCGACGATTATAGCAAGGATATACAGCCAGTTCGCCAGCAGGAAGTCCGATACCGCATATACCGCCTTGGTATACGAGTTGAGCTCGATATCCAGTTGTTCAAGCGCGTCTCGAAATCGCGGAATGACGAATAAAAGCATCAATATGACGATACCGACCGTCATACCCAAAAGCAAGAGCGGATACGACATTGCGCTTTTTCTCTTGCGGCGCAAGTACGAATCCTTCTCATAATAATCGGCGAGCGCTTTGAGGACAAGGTCGAGCTTGCCGCTCGATTCACCGACGTAGATCATGCTCGTGAAAAATTCGGGGAAAACTTTTTTATGCTTTTTTATCGCTTCCGAAAGCATTTTGCCGGCTTTGACGTCCTCGTAAATGATCACGATGAGGCTGTGAAAATATGATGAAAACTTCTGATCTTTGAGGCATTCGAGACAATCGAGCATCGGGATACCGGTGTTTATCATGATCGAGAACTGGCGGCAGAAGTTATTAAGCTCATCCACGCCGACCTTGCCCGTGCCCAGCGTGAAGAATGCCGACGGCGTTCCGCCGGAATACGGCGAACACGACACCAAAAACAGATCCTGCTTTGCGAGTTGCTGCGCGAGGTCCTGCTCGTCCTTGGCGATAAACGTCCCGCTGAATTCCTCTTTATTTATATTTATCGCTGTGTATTTGTAGGTCTTCATAAAATTCTCCTTGGATCTATCCTATTAAAATTCCGGTATACCAGCTTATTATCTGATTTCCGAAAAGCAGGGCGACCGTCATACCGAGTACGAGGAACGGCCCGAACGGATATTCCGTATTTTTCTCGTCGCCGCGCGCATGCCGCACTATTATCAGTACGACGCTCGCAAGCACCGACGCTATAAGCACCGCAAGCAGCAGCTTTTCCCAGCCGAGAAGCAGTCCGAGAACTGCTGCCAGCTTCACGTCGCCGCCGCCGAGCGCGTCGTATTTCCATATCTTTTTCCCTACCCAAGCGAGCAGGAAGAACGAAACAAATCCCAGCCCCATGCCGATAAGATGCGAGTGCCACTTTGTGCCGCTGTCGAAGAATATCGCCGCCGCGCCGAGCGCGAGCAGGATGAGCTGAAAGCGGTCGTAGATCAGCATATGTTCGAGATCGATGAACGCTATACAGATGCCGACCGAGCACGCGAGCGCCGCTATGCAGGCATACGGTATGCTTTCTTCCCAAAACAGCATCGCGCACGCAAGCCAAAGCACCGCGTTGAGCATCTCGACAGCAGTGTATCTGAACGAGATGTGCTCTTTGCAGCTGCGGCACTTGCCGCCGAGTATGCAGTACGACAAGATCGGGATATTGTCATACCATTTCAGCTTGTATCCGCACTTCGGACAATGCGAAGCGGGCGTCGCAAGGCTCATTTTTTGCGGCACGCGATAGATAACCACATTCAGAAAGCTGCCGACGCAAAGCCCGACAAGCCCCGCAAGTATGTAAACGAATAACATATATATATCCAAAACGCTCCACCTCAAAAGTTATTGTTTTTGTTGTATTGCGATACGAAAAATCCGCCGTATAGGTCAAGGTTTTCGCAGATAATGCCGGTTTCGCCGTGCAGATCGAGCTTTTCGAACGTGACGCCGTTTTCCTCCGCCTCCTCGTTCACCTTGTCAAAGACGAACGACATCTCGTCGGGGAGATTTACATACACCGCCTCCGGCTTTGCGCCCGACATTATAGTTGTGTTCTCTCTTAAAAGATTGAGCGCCCATTTTTCGAAAATCCTGAAATTCTCACATACAAAGCCCTGCTCATCCTCCGGCGTCGGTCTTTGCATAAACTTCGGCATTTTCTTCGCGGCGCGCCTTGAAAGCGTGTCGACCTGATTATAGTCGATGCCCACGCCCGCCTGCTCGAAATCGTCGCTTCCTTCGAATGTTTCGCCGTCGGAATCGAGGTTTACATCATCGGCGCTCGCCATTGTCAGTTTTTTGGCTTTCGCCTTCTCCTTGGCGTTGATGACGGCGAGCTCCGCGGTGTAGTGATCGATAAGCGCGTCGTCCGTCATCACCTT
>CAJONA010000163.1 GCA_905235755.1 uncultured Clostridia bacterium | reverse complement strand
AATCGCGCTTGTTTGCGCCGATCCGGTATGCGCCGCCCATCTCCGCCGTGTCGGCGCCGCACATTACCGTCGGATCGCGCCCCGCGTCGAGCATGAGCTTTGCCGCCATCGCCGTCGCTGTCGATTTGCCGTGCGAGCCTGAAATGCCGATCCTGACGCGATAGTCCGCCATCAGGGCGCCGAGAAATTCGGCGCGCGTCAGCGTCGGGACGTTCTTTTTCCCGGCGGCGAGAAGCTCCGGATTGTCTGACGGTATCGCGGCGGTGTAAACGACGAGATCGCACCCGTCGATGTTTTCGGCGCGGTGCCCGATGAATACGTCTATCCCGTCGTTTCTCAGCGAGCGCGTCGCCGCGCTTTCGGTCCTGTCCGAGCCGCACGCGGCGCGCCCCGTCGCCTTGAAATATCGCGCGAGCGACGCCATGCTTATGCCGCCGATGCCGACAAAAAATGCTTTTTTTGCATTTTTGACCGTGTCTTTTGATGAAGAATTTTTCATAGATAGCCCCCGATAATGCATTTTCCGACATTCTTTTTACAAATGTTCAAAAAATGATTACTTTTAAATGGAATAATATTCATAATTTCACGCTATAATATGTGTACAAACGCGAAAGCCTTCATAACTATAATAAGCAAAACGCGCTTGATTGACACGCTTGGCGTCTCGTCCGCTGACTGCGCCGGAAAAGAGGAGTTTTATGGAAGTAACAGAAGTAAAAGTCAGAAAGATATTCAAAACAGGACCGATGAAAGCGGTCGTCTCGATAACCATTGACAACGAGCTTGCTTTGCACGACGTCAAGATCGTCAGCTCGGGCGAAAAGACGTTTGTGGTCATGCCCGCGAAAAAGAATCCGAACGGGGAATTCCGCGATATCATTCACCCGATAAATTCGCGCGCTCGCGCCACGATAGAAACGGCGGTGATCACCGCTTACGAGGAATATTTAAAAACGGTTCCGGACGAGGAAACGTCCGTGCCGGTTGAAACAGTCTGAAAAATGCCGTTGCGGCTTGCCGCAACGGTTTTTTGATAAAAACAGGCTGTCGCGGCTATGCCGGACAGCCAAAAGATCAATATCCGAAAACGCCCGTCAGGCTGTCGTCGTTATCTATCCAGTCGTCTACGTTTATTACGCGGAAATCGGTGGCGTTGTCACGCACGACGACGCGTTCTATCCCCGCGTTTATGATCTGACGCTTGCACATCATACAGCTTGATGTGTTCGGCACGAGCTCGCCCGTCTTCGAGTCGAGGCACGCCATATAAAGCGTCGAGCCCATCATCTGCTCGCGCGACGCGGCGATGATCGCGTTCGCCTCGGCATGAACGGAGCGGCAGAGTTCGTATCTCTCTCCGCGCGGTATGTTCAGCTTGTCGCGCATACATACGCCGAGATCACAGCAGTTTTTCCTGCCGCGCGGCGCGCCGTTGTAGCCCGTCGAAATTATGCTGTCGTTTTTGACGATGATCGCGCCGAACGACTTGCGAAGGCAGGTGCCGCGCTCCGCTACCGTCTGCGCTATATCGAGATAATAGTTTTCTTTTGATGTGCGGTCCATGCGTCCTCCGTAAAGATCTTAATAAGTTAAATTCGCGTATTCCGCGCACGCCTGCGCCGCCGCGCCGCGGCAGATGCCGAGCGTCTTTTCGTCTGCGGGCTCGTCGAGAGCGGAGAAAGTGTCTTTTTTAACGTCCGCGCCGAAGATCGTGCCGTACCAAGCAAGACCGAGCGCGTATCTTCCGTAGCCGAGATTTGCGTGGAAGGTGTCGCGGTGAGCGACAAGCCCGTTTTCGACGAGAAGCTGCATCGTCCTGCCCGACGGTATTATTCCGTCGGCGTGGACGGCTTTTGCCGCGAGATCGTACGATTTTTTTATGTCGGCGAACATATCGCCGCTTTTTTCATATTTCATCTCTTCGCAGAGCTTTTTTGAGCCGTCTTCGTACGCCCACGTCTGATGTATGTACAGCTTTGCGTCGGGGCAGAGACGGCGGCACTCCGCCGCGAGCACGTCGAGATACGGTTGATACGTCTCATATCGCGGGCTCTTGTGGCTGACCTGTTGGAGCGTTATCACGTCCCACTTGCGGGCGCGGAGCGCCTGCCTTATCGAGACGTAAAATCCCGTCGTTTCGCCGCCGTATTCGAGCGAATACGCGCGCGCGTCGTGTATTAGGTTATTGTAATGGCGGACGAGCGGACAGCCGCCTATGTATAGGTTTACGGTGCGGCAGTAATCGCCGTTTTTTGCCGCTATCTGCGAAAGATAGCGCGTCGCGTCCTGTGAAAAGCTGTTGCCTATTGCGAGTACGTTCATTTTTTCCTCCGTGGATGTTATTCTTCGTCGTCGGGTGCGTCCTCGTCGGCTATCCACGAATCCGCGAGATAGTTTATGTCGCCCGTCAGCACGCCGAGCAGCGCGCGATATACAAATTCGGGCCGCTCGTCGAAATTATGCTTCATCGTTTCGGCGTGGCGCTTCGTGTCGGGCGACAGCTCGATGGAAAGTATCTTTCCGCCGTTGTCGGAAACCGAGCAGCAAAGCATATATTTGCCGTCCTTTTCGACGAGCTCGCTCGACGCCCTCGCACCGAGGCGCTCGAATGAAAGAAGCCGCATCGCCGAGCGCGCGCTGCGCTCTTTTATGGCCGTCGAAAGGTCGCTCTCGAGCATTTGCGCCGCGACTCTGCCTTTTGAGGAGAGCGAATAGATCACGTTGCCGTCTTTGTCTTCCTTGTTTATCGCGCCCGACGAGCAAAGCTCGAAAAACGCGTCGAAAAAATCGAACTGATTTACAAAATCGTCCTGCATTACGATGTCGTTGAGCGTCGTCATATCTACCGGGCGGTCGATCTGTACGAGCAGATAAAGAACGAAAGTCTTTATCTCTTTTTTATCTTTAAAACGGAATGCCATGCGTTCTCTCTCCCTTTTGTTTATAACACAATTTTATCATAAATCACCGCTTTTGTACAGAGAAAAAACGAAAAAATTTTTTTATTTTCAAAAGTATTGAAAAACGTAAAGATTATACTGTATATTATCTGATTTTGCCTTGGAGGAACAAATGAAAAATCTTCATCTTATATGCAACGCGCACATCGACCCCGTATGGATGTGGGAGGTCGAGGAAGGCGTCGCCGAGACGCTCTCGACGTTTCGCGTCGCCGCCGATTTCTGCGAAAATTACGACGGCTTCATCTTCTGCCACAACGAAGCTATGCTCTACGAATGGGTAGAGAAGAACGACGCGGCGCTCTTTGAGCGCATACGCAAGCTCGTGAAGGAAGGCAAATGGCACATTATGGGCGGATGGTACATACAGCCGGACTGCAATATCCCGTCGGGCGAGAGTTTTGTCCGCCAGATCCTCGCGGGGAAGTATTATTTCATCGACAAATTCGGCGTCGAGCCGCGCACCGCCATAAACTTCGACGCGTTCGGTCATTCGCGCGGACTTGTCGACATTATGAAAAAAGCGGGATACGATTCGTACATATTCTGCCGTCCCGAGCCCGATATGATAGACCTGCCCGCCGAGCAGTTCAACTGGGTAGGTTTTGACGGCTCGAAGATAGCGTGCAGCCGCGCGTATAACTCTTATGAATCTCACCGCGGCGAAGCGGACGAGAAGATAAAGGGCTGGATGGAACTCAACCGCGGCGCGAAGGTCGGCATGGTGCTGTGGGGCATAGGCGATCACGGCGGCGGCCCGTCGAGAATAGATATGGAAAAGATCTCGGCTCTCAAAGCGAGCGAAAAGGAGTTTAACCTCATCCATTCGACGCCCGAAAAATATTTCGACGAGCTGACAAAGACGGAAACGCTGCCCGACTACGACGGGCTAATGAATCCGCGTTACACTGGATGCTACACGACGATGAGTCGCATAAAACAGCTTCATCGCAAGCTCGAAAACGAGCTTTACATGACGGAAAAGCTCGTCGCGCACGCGCTGATGTCGGGCGTGTCGGATTATCCGGCGGATGCGTTTGAAAAAGCGACAAAAGACTTGCTGTGGCTTGAATTTCACGATATACTCCCGGGCTCGTCCGTCGAGCCTGTCGGCAAATACGCCGAGGGCGTCGCGGGACACGGTCTGACGGAGCTCAGACAAGAAAAAATAAAGGCGTTCCTCGCGCTCTGCTCGGACAAAAAGAAGGCAAACGACGGCGAGATACCCGTATTTGTATATAATCCGCACCCGTTTGACATAGAGCAAACGGTCGAGGTCGAGTACAACCTGCCCGATCAGAACAAGAACAAAGAGCTGTATTCCGTGCCGCACGTCTACTCTTGCGGCGTCGAGATACCGTCACAGCGCGAGCACGAGATGTCGAACTTCAACGTCGACTGGCGCATCAAGAGCGTGTTCCGCGCAACTCTTCCCGCCGGAGCGATGTCTCGCTTTGACATAAAGATAAAGCTCGAAAACAATCCCGCCCCGATCGCGCAGCCGAGCGGCGACGCTTTAGTTTTCGACAACGGCGAGATGACGGTCAAAATAAATACGAAAACAGGTCTTGTCGACGGCTACACCGTCGGCGGCAAAGAGATATTATTTAAAAATTCGCTGCGTCCGCTCGCTATATGCGACGACGAAAACTCGTGGGCGCACAAAGAAAAATCGTTCCGCAGCGTCAAGGGCGAATTCAAGCTCATGGACGCGGACGAGGCGGCGGCATTTTCGGGCATCATCGACGGCTCGCGCCCCGCGCCCGTCCGCATCATCGAGGACGGCGACGTCCGTACCGTCGTCGAGGCGCTGTTCAAATTCGGCAATTCGTTCATCGCGCGCAGATATATCCTCTCAAAGCACGGCACGTCGTTCACCGTGAAAGAAAAAGTCTACTGGAACGAAAAAATGACTATGTTAAAGCTCGCGCTCCCGACTGTAAAGGACGGCAAGTTCATCGGGCAGACTGCGTACGGCAGCGAAAACCTCCTCACCAACGGCGACGAAATGGTCAGCCAGAAATGGAATCTCATAACCGACGGCACGGCGGCGCTTTCGGTCATCAACGACGGCACGTACGGCTCCGACTACGACGGCAATGAGCTGCGCATAACGCTCCTGCGTTCACCCGGATATTCCGCCGGCAAGAGCGACTTTTCGGTGCGCAAGCCGTACATCATGGAGCAGGACCGCTTCTCACCGTTTATAGATCAGGGCGAGCATGACTACACGTTCGTGCTCGACGGCGGCGTCGCCGCCCTTCGCGCCGAAAAGATAGAACGCGAAGCAAACGCGTTCTCCGAAGCGCCGATGGCGCTGTCGTTCTTCCCGACGGGATGCGACGCGTCCGTCGAAAACTCGATAAGACCGTTTGCAAAGCTCTCCGACGACGTGATCACGCTCGCGGTGTTCAAAAAAGCCGAAAAGAGCGACGGGTTCGTCATTCGCCTGTTCAACCCGACGGCAGAGAAGCGCGCGACGACGCTCACGCTCCCCGCGATAGATTTCTCGGAGGAATTTGAACTCGGCGGTTTTGAGATAAAAACGGTGCTTATCGACATAGCGACAAAAAAAGTCCGTCAGACAGACCTGATGGAAAGAGAAATATAAGGAGAAAAATTATGACAGGTAAAGAAAGACTCGATTCTTATATCCGCGGCGAAAAGACGGATATGAGACCAAATCTGACGATAGTGGGAAGCGTAGTCACGCAGTACACCGGCATCGGCGTCGATACATATTGCCTGAATCCGACGCTCATGGCGGAATCCGCGGCGATAGCCGCCGCCGACCTCGGCCTCGATTATATCCAGATAGCGTCCGACCTGACGCGTGAGGCAGAGGGCTTCGGCTCGAAGATCGAATTTTACGAAGAAAAGCTTCCGACCGTCAGAAAATACGCTCTCGACGACATCGGCGGCGTTTCAAAACTGAAACCGCTGAAAACGAAGGACGTGCGCCGTATGTACGACATTGTCGAAGCGACGGCATACGCAAAAACGCTCAACGACTCGATATATCCCATGACGCTTTGCGTCGGTCCCGCGACGGTCGCGGGCAACGTGCGCGGCGTCGAGGATCTTCTTGTCGACACGTACGACGACGGC
>CAJONA010000162.1 GCA_905235755.1 uncultured Clostridia bacterium | reverse complement strand
GTTCGCGGAAAGCCCGACGAACGCGCCGCGGATATTCACGTCGTTGTGCGGACTGCGCTCGCCCGAAAGATACGGCAAAAATATCAGATCGGGCGCGTCGGCGCTCTCCGCCGCGCTCTCGTCGCTTGCGCTGTAATCGCTCTCGCCGAGAATGTCTTCTATCCACCATTTTCTCGCCGATGCCGCCGTGAGTATGCACCCCATAAGATGCCACTTGCCGTTCGCGTGAGCGAAGGAGTGAAGCGCGTTTTTCGCGTCGACCGAAAAACCGTCCTGCGAAATGAACACCGTTCCGCTCGTGCCGAGCGAGATGTTGCAGTCGCCGCAGTCTACTGTACCGGTGCCGATCGCCGCCGCCGCGTTGTCGCCCGCTCCGGCCGTCACGACGCAGTTGGGAAGGTTGTATTTTTCAAGCACCTTGCCCGTCACCTCATAACTTTCGTACAGCGGCGGGAGCCACTCGTCTTTGACTGAGCAGATCCGGCACATTTCTTTCGACCAGCGCTTGTTTTTAACGTCGAGCAGGAGCGTTCCCGACGCGTCCGAATAATCGGTGGAAAAAACGCCCGTCAGCTTGTACGCGAGATAATCCTTCGGAAGCATTATCTTCGCTGTTTTTTCAAAATTCTGCGGCTCGTTCTCCTTCATCCAGAGGAGCTTCGGCGCGGTAAAGCCCGCGAACGCTATGTTGCCGACAAGAGAGGTGAGCTTTTCTTTTCCGACGACGTCGTTGAGATATGCCGTCTGCTTTTCCGTTCTTCCGTCGTTCCAGAGAATGCACGGACGAATGACTTTTCCGTCCTTATCGAGCGCAACAAGACCGTGCATCTGTCCTCCGACGGACAGCCCGTATATTTCGCTTTCGACTCCCGCGGAAAGCTCGGCGAGTATCTTCTCCGCCGCCGCTGTCCAGTCGTCGGGGTTTTGCTCGCTCCACCCGTTTTGCGGATATATGACGTCGTATTTTTCCGACGCTTCGCGCAAAATTGCGCCGTCTTTGTCGACGAGTATACCCTTGCACGCGCTCGTGCCGAGGTCGATCCCTATGTAATATCTCATATCATCACCAGAAAAATTTATTTTTTCGCGGCGCCCGCCGCAAGTGAACGTTTACTTTTTAATATTGAGCTTTTCGCAGCCGTATCCCGAGAGCGCGCCGCTGACTTTATCCGGCTGATGACCGCCGATAAAGAGCGATATTTCACCGTCGGGGACGGTACGCGTGCCGTCGTCAAGCACGGCGGAAAGCCAATAGCGGTCGATGTCGAAAGTCAACTCGCGGCTTTCGCCGCCGCCAAGTTCGACGCTCTTAACGGCGCAAAGCTGAAAATGCGGCGTCGACGTGCGGCTGTCGGTAAAGCTGCCGTACACCTGCGCTTTCTCCCTCGCTTTTTCCCGACTTTCGTTTTTCACCGTGACGGCAAGCGTCACGCGCTCGTCGGTGAGCGCGACGATCTTCGCTCCGCTGTAATTGAATTTCGCGTACGACAGACCGTACCCGAACGGATAAAGCGCGTCGCCGTCGATATATCTGTATGTCCTGCCGCGCATCGAATAATCTTCGAAATCGGGCAAGTTATGTTTTTCTTCGTACACCGTAACGGGAAGCCGTCCAGACGGAGAGACCTCGCCCGCAAGTATGCGCGCGACGGCGAGCCCGCCGAGCGCGCCGGGATACCATGCGTAGATTATCGCCTTTGCGTGAGCGCGGATCTTTTCTCCCGGATCTATCGCGCTGCCCGCCATTATAACGACGATGACGTTTTCGCACACGTCGCACACCGCCTCTGCGAGATCGAGCTGAGTCTTCGGAAGTCCGAGACGCTTACGGTCGCCGCTGTCGGTGTATTCATCGAAAACGCCCGTCTCCTCGCCCTCGACGCTGCGGTCGAGCCCGAGTGCGAGCACGACCGTGTCGGCATGAGACGCCGCCGCGACGCCGTCGCTTATCATATTGCCGAAGCCGTTCGGGCTTCCGGGGCGGTATTGTACTATGTTGCTTCCCTCTTCGACGCGCACGTCCGCCTTATCGAACACGCGGCGAATGCCGTCGGCAACCGTTATGTATTCGGACGCGCGCCCGTTGTAATTGCCTTCGAGCGCCACGGTCGAGATCGCATTCGGGCCGATGACGGCTATCGTCTTGTCGTAATTTTTGTCAAGCGGCAAAAAACCGTTTTCGTTTTTCAGAAGAACGACCGTCTCTTCCGCGGCTTTGAGGTTCAGCGCGCGGTGCTCGCGGCAGTCGAGTTTTTCGTACGGAATATCAAGGTACGGACGCTTGTCTTCAAATTCCCCGAGCATAAAGCGTATCGCATATACCGTCTCGACGGCGCGCGTTATGTCGTCCTCGGTGATAAGATCCTCCTCATAAGCGTCGATGAGTTTTTCGTATACGGAGCCGCAGTTGAGGTCGCACCCGGCTTTGAGTGCCATCGCCGCCGCGTGTATACGATCCTCGACCAGCTTATGCCCCGTCTCTTTGTAAAAATCGGACAGCGCCCAGCAGTCTGATGTAAAATAGCCCTCAAATCCCCACTCGCCGCGGAGTATCTCCATAAGGTACGGGCTCGCGCAGCACGGCTCTCCGTTCGTGCGGTTGTACGCGCCCATAACGCCGGAAACGCCCGCCTTTACCGTTTTTTCAAACGCAGGCAGATACGTCTCGCGCATATCCTTTTCGCTCACCGCGGCGTCGAAGCAGTGGCGCTTTGCCTCCGGTCCCGAGTGCGCGGCGAAATGCTTTGAGCAAGCAGATGCCTTTAAAAATTCGCCGTCTCCCTGAATGCCCCTTATGAAGTTTACGCCGAGCGCCGCCGTTAAGAACGGATCCTCGCCGAACGTCTCCTGTCCGCGCCCCCAGCGCGGATCGCGGAACATGTTGACGTTCGGACTCCACACCGTAAGCCCGCGGTAGATGCTACGGTCGTCTTTCGCCGTGAAGAGATTGTACTTTGCGCGCGCCTCGGTCGAGACGATGTCGCCGACCTTCTTCATGAGGTTCTTGTCGAAAGAGGCCGCCGCGCCCATGGACTGCGGGAACACGGTGGCAAGGCCAGAGCGCGCGATGCCATGCAGCTCCTCGTTCCACCAATGGTACTTGTGGATGCCGAGACTCTTGATCGCAGGCGAGTCCATCATGAGCTGCCCGAGGCGCTC
>CAJONA010000161.1 GCA_905235755.1 uncultured Clostridia bacterium | reverse complement strand
GATAAGCACGGGGATATATATACTTTCACCACGGATATTCGATTTTATCCCGCGCGGAAAATTCTGCGATTTTGCGAAAGATGTCTTTCCAAATATGATAGGCGGCGCGCTTTTTGCGTATACGGTCGACGGATATTTTTGCGACGTCGGCACGCCCGGTTCATACCTGCGCGCGAACATCGACGCTGCCGCAGGCAGGATAAAAGGCGATTTTGAGCGCACGTGCGTCTCGCCGAAGGCAAATGTCTCGCCGTCGGCCGAGGTCGTCCGCAGCGTAGTCATGGACGGCGCCGTTGTCGACAGCGAAGCGACTGTAAAGGACAGCGTCATCTGCCGCGGCGCGATGCTTATGAAGCACTCGACAGCTCACCGTGCCGTCGTGGCGGCGGGAGACGCGGTGAAGGATTACACGGTCGCAAAGACGAACGCCGACATCTGCGAGTATCTCGCTTCCGTCGAGGCGAAAGCCGCGGCGGAGGAGCGTATGCGCGTCGCAAGCTCCGAGCAGGCGGAGGAGATAGTCCCCGACAGCGAAATGATCAAATATACCGTCACCGGGACGACCGACGCTCCGCACGGCGCGGCAAAGACGGTCGGCGAGCTTGTCCGCCACGGCGCGAAGAAGCACGACTACGGCGTCAAACTGATCTTCGACGACGGGAGCGCCGTCATTTCGTGCGTCGATGAAAACACCGTCGAGATAACGTGCGAAGCAAAGACAAACGAGCGTGCGGAAGAACTGTACGTATTTGCAAAAAACGGAATAAAAAATCTGTTTTAAGATATTTTTCCGATTTCTCTTGCATTATGCCGACGGGAGGTGTATAATAATTATAACGGCGGCAGGAGCTTCCGTTATGAAACGAAAAGTAATTTGAGCAAAATATATATAGCCTTGATGTTCGGCGTAACGGGGCCGATCTTCGGGCAAAGAGCGACCATTTAAAGACGGAGCGACCGACGTTGAGGGCCTACGCCGTTCTGTCTACATATTTTACCGGATTATTTGATACTCCGCGGCAGGGCGGTGCTTTTTTGCATTTTGTTTTTTCGCGCGGAGAATTTGATTTTTACAGAAAGGACCGTATTTTGCGGTGGTGAAAAAATGGCAAAAGGAAAAAACAAAAAACTGCGCGTGATACCGCTCGGCGGCATCGGCGAGATCGGCAAAAACATGACGCTGCTCGAATACAGCGACAATATACTTATAATCGACTGCGGGCTCGGTTTTCCCGACGACGATATGTTCGGCGTCGATATCGTAACGCCGGACATAACGTATCTGCAAAACAACCGCGAGAAGATAGTCGGTATGGTAGTTACGCACGGGCACGAGGATCACATCGGCGCGATACCGTTCGTGCTTCAGAAGATCGACATACCGATATACGCGACGCGGCTGACGATAGGTATACTCGAAAACAAATTCCGCGAACAGAAATTCGATTTTGAGCCGCGGCTCAATTGCGTCAGCGCGGGCGATCATGTAACGCTCGGCGTGTTCGACGTCGAATTCATACGCGTCAATCACTCCATAGCCGACGCGGTGTGCCTTGCGATAAGGACGCCGGTCGGAATGGTCGTCCATTCGGGCGACTTTAAGATCGATCCCACGCCTGTCGACGGCGATATGACCGATCTCGCGCGGCTCGGCGAGCTCGGACGTGAAGGCGTGAAGCTGCTTATGTGCGAATCGACGAACGTCGAGCGCCAGGGGTACACGCCGTCGGAACGCAAGGTCGGCGAATCGCTCGTCAGATTTTTCGACGAATACCGCGACAAGCGAATAATAATATCGACGTTTTCGTCGAATGTTCACCGCGTTCAGCAGGTCATAGACATAGCGGCAAAGCACGGCAGAAAAGTGGCGATCACGGGACGAAGTATGATAAACATAGTCAACGCGGCGATAACTCTCGGGTATATGAACGTGCCGACGGGCGTGCTGTGCGACATATCGGAGGTGAAAAAATACCCGCCGTCAAAAATGACGATAGTGTCGACGGGCAGTCAGGGCGAGCCGATGTCGGGGCTGTACAGAATGACGTACGGAATGCACGACAAGGTCGATCTCGGACCCGATGATCTTGTTATAATAAGCGCGTCGGCGATACCGGGCAACGAACGCCTCGTCGGCAACATAATAAACGAGTTGTGCCGCAAGGGGATCGAAGTTTTGTCCGACATCGACGCCGATGTTCACGTGTCGGGGCACGCGTGCAGCGAGGAATTAAAGATATTCCATGCGCTGACAAAACCCGAATACTTTATGCCGATACACGGCGAATCGCGCCACCTTATGAGGCACAAGGAACTCGCCGAGCATATGGGAATGCCGTCAAACAGGATATTCGTGTCTGAGATAGGGAAGATACTCGAAATCGATTCGACGGGCGCACGATTCGGCGTTTCGGTGCCGTCGGGCGTCATAATGGTCGACGGAACGGGCGTCGGGGACGTCGGAAACGTCGTTTTGCGCGACAGGCGCAAACTCGCCGAGGAAGGACTCATCATCGTGTCGGCGACTGTCGATTTCTCCGTCTACGACATCGCGGCGGGGCCTGAGATAGTATCGCGCGGCTTTGTATACGAAAAAGAGTCCGAGCAGATGATATCGGATATGAAAGACGTCGCCCGTGATGCGCTTAAAGACGCTCTCTGGCAGGGGGTCGCCGATTATGCTTTTATCAAGGGCAGAGTGAGGGACGAAATATCGAAATACGTTCATCAGAAGACAAAGAGAAAACCCATGGTCATCGTCATGCTCATGGAGGTTTGAAACATAATAAAAGACAGCGCGGAAGCTATCCGAGCTGTCTTTTTACATATTGAAAGCGGCGACGGCGTTGCGCGCAATCTATGTCCTTTTCTTTATCTGAAAGAAAAGGACGAAAAGAAGCAGACAAGCGTGCCGCTTGAGCGCTTGTGAAGTGCAGATAAAGCCAAAAGAACACATATTTTGCCCTCGCCTGAAACGGGAACCCCCAACGCTCTCAAGTTCGCGTCGGGGAACCCCTACAACATCTCCGCACGTCGGCTTTGGTTTCTAAATTTTGCTCCGCAAAATTTACCGGCGAAAACGGCAAAGATCCGTCGAGTGCAAGCCGGAAGTGAAACGCGCGCCACATAGGATAAAATTTTATCATTCTCGGCACGCGAGTTGATCACT
>CAJONA010000160.1 GCA_905235755.1 uncultured Clostridia bacterium | reverse complement strand
CGGCGAACTCCCCGTCCTCGTATTCGAGCGAAACGGAAAGGCCGTCGATCTTCGGCTCAACCGAAAAAACGCAGTCATGACCGAGCTTATCGGCGGTCTTCTTTACGAAATCGCGCACCTCGTCGTATGAAAAAACATCGGAAAGGCTGCCCATTTTTACATCATGCGTGACCTTTTCGAATTTGTCGAGCGCCTGCCCGCCGACGCGCTTTGTCGGCGAATTCGGACTCGCAAGAGAAGGAAACTCATTTTCAAGCGCGACAAGCTCGTAAAAGAGCTTGTCGTACTCGTAATCCGATATTTCGGGCGCGTCGTCGACGTAATATTTTTTCGAGTGATATTCGAGGAGCTTTGACAGGTCCTCGATCCTCTGTTTTGCTTCGGATAATGTCATTTTTTTATTTTTTACCTTTTTTTGATATAACCGCGCAAGCAAGCGCGCTGACTATCAAAGTCACGGCAATGCCGCCGCCCATCGTCGACGAACAGCCGAGAGAATCGAATATCGTTACTTTTGTCGCCGTCGTCGCCGTCGTCGACTTCGTTGACGTCGTAGCCGTCGTCGGCGCTGTCGTCGCTTCGCTTGTTTGAGCCGTTTCCGTGATCTCGGCTGCGGTCGTCTCCGTCTCGGCTGTCGTTGCTGTCTCCGACGCTGTCGTCGATTCAGCGCTTGCCGTCGTCGCTTCGGTGCTTGCCGTCGTCGCTTGATCTGTCGTGTAATTTTCATCCGTCGTCTGATCTATGCGCGTCGGCTCGGTCAACGCCGTCGTCTCCTCTGTCTTTGACGTTTCCTCGTTTTCGTGTGTGCCGCTTATTATTTTATCGTACAGCGAGAGGATCTCATTCGCTATAAGCTCGTGACCGTGAGCGGTAGGGTGAATGTCGGGCGTCGTCACATCGTAAAAGCTGTCCGCGTCGGCGTTGAGCGGCGTCTTTGTATCCACGAGCACGAAGCCGTCGACTTTTTCGTAAACGTTTTGATAGATCTCGTTTATCCTGTCAATGTAGTATTCGATGAGCTGACCGACGTTATATGACGACGGCAATTCGTATGAGTAGAACGGATTATAGAGCAGCTGCAGCATTATTGTGCCCTTGCCGTCGTTCGTTTCGACGAGCGTTTGCATGATCTCGGTCAGATTGTCTTCGAGCGTCGTATACATTGACTCGACCTCGCTGTCCGTTCTTTGGGAGTAGGCGGGGAAGAGGGAATACTGTAAAGCGAGTGCAAGTATGTCCGTATACAGTGCCAGCATATCGTTGCCGCCTATCGAAACGGTTATCAGATCCGCGTTTGCGACCGCTTCGAGCACGTCCGAACGATCCAGCACATCGAGCAGGTCGGACGTCGTCGCGCCGCTCTTTGCGAAATTGTCGAGATCGAAATTCAGCGCGCGCGATACTATTCCCGCATAAGCTATGCTGTCTCTGTCCGCGACGTAATTCATGTCGGTGTCGTAAAGACCGTAGCCTGCGGCTATCGAATCGCCGAAAACGACGTACGTGCCGTCGCGATCATCGTTTGCGGCGAGCGCCGCCACCGCCGCAAATGAAGATATGACCATGGTGAGCAAAATTATAAATGCGATGGTTTTTTTCATATCAGATCCCCCAAATATTGTATTTCATTATGATTATACTACAATTTCAATTAATTATCAAGTATAAAAAATTTATATTTTCAATTTGCCTTGCCATCGGGAAACGGCTTTTCAAAACAAAAGAAAAAGCCTCGTTAAAGAGGCTTGTTTCTCGCATCATTTGCCATTATGCCTGCTGTGCTTTCATTTCAGCAAAACATTCGCTGCAATAGACAGGTCTGTCGCTCTTGGGCTCGAAAGGAACTTTTGCTTCCTTGCCGCATTTAGCGCAAGTCGTGGTGTAAAGCTCTTTTGCCGCCTTTGTTGCGTTCTTTCTCGCGTCTCTGCAAGTTTTGCATCTCTGCGGTTCGTTCTGGAAGCCTTTTTCCGCATAGAATTCCTGCTCGCCGGCTGTGAATACGAATTCTTTTCCGCAGTCCTTGCAAATTAAAGTTTTGTCCTCGTACATTTGTGTTACCTCGCTTAAATTTTGGTTAAATAAAATTTGCCCCAAGACGGACTTCAACCGACACCTTTGAGAAACAACGCTCTTGCTTTAAGCTATTCGGGCATGTCAACTTTTCAAACGGCCGAGATGACGGCCGATCGTATTACGGATATATTCAAAATGCAAGCATGAATTAAGATGAGAAGATTTTCCGTAACTTGACTTTGATCCGGCGGATCGAGTTGTCCACGGATTTCACTGATCTGCCGAGCGCTTTTGCAATGTCGCCGTATGAGATTCCGGAAATGTATAACCAGAAAACAGAACGTTCAAGCGGTGATAACACCTCGTCTGTTTTCGCCCTGAGATTTTCTACTGATTCCTTGTCTATGACAAACTGTTCGGGGGTGATATCGTCGCTCACCTCCTCGATGTCGTCGAGGCTTATATCGTAAACTGCGATGTTCGATTTATGGCGCGAGTTTATGTAGGAAACAAGTCGGTTTTTGACGCATATTTTCGCATACAGTCCGAACGTCACGTTGCGGCTCGGATCATACGCCGACGCCGCCGTATACAGCGCTATCGCGCCCTCCTGCAAGAGATCGTCATATTCCGACTCGGGAAGAGAGTATGTCGAGATCATTTTTCTCGCCATGCTTTCGATAAGCGGGAGATACGATTCATACAGCGTGTTGAAGGATATTTCTTTTTTCTTGTTCATGAATACAAAAACCCGCAAAATGATGATAGTACCGCTTAATTTTAACATAAAAACTAAACTTAACTAAAATTATAACTCTTTTTTTGCATTTGTCAAGAGAATCAAAGCAAAATATGAGAAATTTTTAATAAATTTTTAAAATATATTAGTTAATATACACAAAAAACGCAAAAAATGATGTTATTTTTGTCAACAGCCAAAAAACAACGCGTTTTTTTGCGCAAGAAAAACGAAAAAAGGCGCTTTCGCAACGAAAGCGCCTTCTTAAAATTTTGTGTGATTATCTGTCTTTCAGCGCTGCCTGAGCTGCCGCGAGATCGGCACACGGAACGGTGAGCACGATACATAGTCAAGACCGATCTTGTGGCAGAATTCAACGGAGGACGGATCGCCGCCGTGTTCGCCGCAGATACCGATGTGCATCGAAGGACGAGTCTTTCTGCCGCCTTCGACAGTCATCTTCATGAGCTTGCCTACGCCGACCTGATCGAGTTTTGCGAACGGATCGTTTTCGTAGATCTTTGTGTCGTAGTAAGCGCCGAGGAACTTGCCTGCGTCGTCGCGGCTGAAGCCGAACG
Organism: uncultured Clostridia bacterium; assembly: GCA_905235755.1. GTDB lineage: Bacteria > Bacillota > Clostridia > Oscillospirales > CAG-272 > RGIG6816. Next base: position 2,675 of record CAJONA010000160.1, on the reverse strand, counting down.
TCATCTGCGTGAGGTCGTTAGTGCCGAAGCAGAAGAACTCAGCCTCTTTTGCGATCTCGTCGGCTGTGAGAGCTGCGCGCGGGATCTCGATCATCGTGCCGACCTCGTATTTGAGGTTCGAACCTGCGGCCTTGATCTCCTCGTCAGCCGTTGCGACGACAACGTCTTTAACGAACTTGAACTCTTTGAGCTCGCCTACGAGCGGAACTTCGATCTCGGGAACGATGTTCCAATCCGGATGAGCGTTCTGAACCTTGATAGCGGCGCGGATAACGGCCTTTGTCTGCATCTTTGCGATCTCGGGGAACGTAACTGCAAGACGGCAGCCGCGGTGTCCCATCATCGGGTTGAACTCGTGGAGGGAAGCGATGACGTTCTTTATATCCTGAACGCTCTTGCCCTGAGCTTTTGCGAGAGCCTCGATGTCTGCTTCTTCCGTGGGAACGAACTCATGGAGCGGCGGATCGAGGAAACGGATAAGAACGGGATAACCTTCGAGAGCCTCATAAAGCTCCTCGAAGTCGCCCTGCTGATAGGGAAGTATCTTTTCGAGAGCAGCTTCGCGCTCCTCAACTGTATCTGCGCATATCATCTCGCGGAAAGCGGCGATACGATCTTTTTCAAAGAACATGTGCTCCGTACGGCAGAGGCCGATGCCCTCCGCGCCGAGCTCGCGAGCTTTCTTTGCGTCGCGCGGCGTGTCGGCGTTTGTGCGGACTTTGAGCTTTCTGAACTGGTCAGCCCAGCCCATGATGCGAGCGAACTCGCCTGTGATGGAAGCGTCAGCCGTCGGGATGGATCCGTCGTAAATGTTGCCGGTGGAGCCGTCTATCGAGATAACGTCGCCCTCGTGGAATGTCTTGCCCGCGAGTTCGAATTTCTTGTTTTCTTCATCCATCTTTATAGCACCGCAGCCCGATACGCAGCATGTTCCCATTCCGCGCGCAACGACTGCCGCGTGGCTCGTCATACCGCCTCTGACGGTGAGTATGCCTTGAGCCGCTTTCATGCCCTCGATATCTTCGGGAGATGTTTCGAGTCTTACGAGGACTACCTTCTTGCCTGCCTTTTTCCAAGCCTTTGCATCCTCTGCGGAGAATACGATCTGTCCGCAAGCCGCGCCGGGAGAAGCACCGAGACCTTTGCCGATAGGCTTTGTCTCTTTCAGTGTTTTTGCGTCAAACTGCGGGTGGAGAAGTGTGTCGAGGTTTCTCGGATCGATCATGAGGACAGCCTCTTCGGGCGTTCTCATGCCTTCGTCAACGAGGTCGCACGCGATCTTAAGAGCAGCCTGAGCCGTTCTCTTGCCGTTACGCGTCTGGAGCATATAAAGTTTGCCGTGCTCGACTGTGAATTCCATATCCTGCATATCGCGATAGTGGGATTCAAGAGTAGCGCATACGCTCTTGAACTGCTCGAACGCGCCGGGGAATTTCTGTTCCATCTCTGTGATGTGCATAGGTGTACGAACGCCCGCAACGACGTCCTCGCCCTGTGCGTTTGTAAGGAATTCGCCGAAAAGTCCCTTTTCGCCGGTCGCAGGGTCACGCGTGAACGCAACGCCCGTGCCGCAATCGTCGCCCATGTTGCCGAACGCCATCATCTGAACGTTTACTGCCGTGCCCCATGAATACGGGATATCGTTGTCGCGGCGGTATACGTTTGCACGGGGGTTGTCCCAGCTGCGGAATACGGCTTTGATAGCTTCAAAGAGCTGGACCTTCGGATCGGACGGGAAGTCCGTACCGATCTTAGCCTTGTATTCGGCCTTGAACTGATATGCGAGCGTTTTGAGGTCGTCCGCGTCGAGCTCGACGTCCTGCTTTACGCCCTTTTTCTCTTTCATATCGTCGATGAGCTTCTCAAAATATTTCTTGCCGACTTCCATAACGACGTCGGAGAACATCTGGATAAATCTGCGATAGCAGTCCCAAGCCCAACGCGGGTTGTTCGATTTCTTTGCGAGAACTTCGACAACGTCCTCATTAAGACCGAGGTTGAGGATGGTGTCCATCATGCCGGGCATCGAAGCACGAGCGCCCGAACGGACGGAAACGAGAAGCGGGTTTTCCTTATCGCCGAACTTTTTGCCGGTGATCTTTTCCATTTTTTCTACATATTCCATGATTTCGGCTTCGATCTCGGGATTGATCTTCTTCCCGTCGTCGTAGTAAGCCGTGCAGGCTTCCGTGGAGATCGTGAAGCCCTGAGGAACAGGGAGACCGATATTGGTCATTTCGGCAAGGTTTGCGCCTTTGCCGCCGAGGAGTTCGCGCATATCAGCGTTGCCCTCGGTAAACAGGTAACAATATTTTTTTGTCGCCATTTTGGGTAAATCCTCCGTTTTTATGTTATTTTAAAGTTTACCTAACTTTACCAATGGATTATTATAGCACAGTTTTTTTTCAAAGGCAACATTTTTTTTAAAATAATTTGCAAAAATGCGATTTTTTTGCGACTTTTATCCACTTTTGAATTTGCTATTGCAAAAAAGGAAATTTTGAGGTAAAATAGCATATAATGAGGAGAGTTTGTTTCGTGAGAATTTCTTTTCACGAAAGATATACGTACTTTTCTTGCAGAGGAAAGAAAAACACATAAAAATTTTCGCCGCGGGCGAAAAGGAGAACACAATGTCCATTTTCGATATATTCAAAAAGCTCGACGAAAAAAAG
>CAJONA010000159.1 GCA_905235755.1 uncultured Clostridia bacterium | reverse complement strand
GCCGCGCAGGTACGCGACGAGGAGGAAAAAGTTGACGTATATGAAGACACGCTCGGAACGTACCTTGTCAAGCTATCCAACGAGAACATGACCGATCACGACAGGCACGAGGTGACAAAACTGCTTCACCTCATCGGTGACTTTGAAAGAATTTCAGACCATGCCGTCAATATTGTCGAATCGGCGGAGGAAATAAAGAACGACAAGATCAGCTTTTCCGAAAGCGCATCGCACGAGGTGGGCGTTTTGTCCGCCGCAATAAACGAGATACTTGATCTTACGCTTGAAGCGTTTGTGAAAAACGACCTTGAACTTGCGTCAACAGTCGAACCGCTTGAGCAAACGGTCGATCACCTCAGGGATGTAATCAAATCAAATCACATTCTTCGTCTTCAAAACAGCGAATGCACAATCGAACACGGATTTGTGCTCAACGATATACTTACCAACTGCGAGCGTGTTTCCGACCATTGCTCAAATATTGCCGGATGTGTGATCGAACTTTCAAAATATGATGCGCTTAATATGCATGAGTATCTGAATAAAGTCAAATCAGGCGAGCGCGGTTTCAAAAAGAAATACGACGAGTTTATGAAAAAGTATTCGATTTAAAAAGAGACCTTTCGGTCTCTTTTTATTTTGTGATGTATAGATTGATGTCCCAAGCGGGAATATACGGATGTTTTCTGAGATAAATCTTGCTGTCGGGCATCATTTTTTTTATTTTAAGCGGCAGGGAAAATATGTCTTCGCTTCGATGATATGCCGAAAGAATAAAATCGCAGTCGTTTTCATTTATTATCCGTTTCATTCCTTCGAGCGCCGCCGCTTCGCTGCCTTCGGTGTCGATTTTGATAAGAAGCTTCTCGTTTTTATAGCTGCAAATATCGTCAACCGCGGCAAGCTCAACACCCTCAACGTGAGAGTCGTGTGCCTGAATTCTGCTTTCGTTTTTTATTTGTGAATTTCTGCCGGCTCCGTCTACAAACGAGGCGCTTCCGCTTTTGCTCCATGCAGCAAGCTGAAAAAGACTAATCTCAGCGTCAATATTTTCTGTGTTTGCCCTGAGCTTTTTGAAAATGCGCGGCGACGGCTCAAGCGCCGTGATCTTTTTTATGGTGGGGAAGTATGAGGCCGACTCTTTTACAGTGTCTCCGTTATATGCTCCAAGATCAATATACGCGGAGTAATTGCCGGATAGAATTGATGAGAGCGCGTCGCTTTTCGGCGTGTCTATATGAAAATGCGATATATCGCCGTCGAGCTTATACTTTATTATCTCGTCGTATACGGCTCTCGACTCGCCGTCGGCGAAAAGTTCGCGTGCGGCGACGATGTTTTTTTCATTTTTCAAATAAAAATCCGCGTCAAACAGTTCGCTTGCCGCGACGGGAACGTCGGGCGCGTATGTTTCTTTTTCCGACGCTATTTTTTTCATATTCGCCATGACGTCGTCGAGCGCCGAACCGAACGCGATCAGCACGATGAAATCGCCGAATTTTTCGCACGCCTCGGCGTACGTCATGACTTTCATTCCGTGAAAGGAGTGTCCGCGCACAAATCCGTCGGAAGCGAAAAATCCGTCGACCTTGACGCCGATCTTATCGAGCACCGACAGTATCTTATCGGCGCCGTTTCCCATTCCGTAGATGAGCAGCGGCTTGTCCTTGTTTTTGAGTCTGTCCCAAAGCTCATAGGTGCCAAAAATTTCCATACATCCTCCGTATACACGATCATTCTACCATAACATGGGCAAAATGTAAAGAATTTTGCAAAAGTACATTGAAAAAATATAATTTTTATGATAAAATAAAATTGATAACTGATAAGCGCCATCATAATTGACGGAGGGACTTATGGCAAAGACGAATAATGTGTTCAAAAATGCACTCGGCGGCTATAATAAAAGCGAGGTAAACGCGTATATAGCGGCAGCCGGAGCCGAAATGAAAGAAAAAGAGGAAGCGTGCAAGCTCAAAGTTGAAAGAGCGGAGCGCGATCTTGCGCTTGAAAAGGAAGCGCACGCCGTCACTTCGAGCCAGCTTGACGAGCTTGGATTTGAACTTTATCAGGCGAAGAGCGAGCTTGACGCCGAAAAAGCGGCGCACAAGGACGCTTCAACAAAGCTCGACGAGCTTGCGTTTGAGCTTTACGGCGTAAAAAGCGAACTCGACTCGGCGACGCTGCGCGAGACGGAGTTGAAAAACGCCGCGCTCGGTCTTTCGGCGCGTATCGCGGAGCTTGAAAATGAACTCGCGCAAAAGAACGACGAACTTCAAAAGCTCGGCGAACTCGTCGGCGTAGACGACGACGGCTCCGAACTCGCTCAAAAAGCCGCGCTTTACGACAAACTCAGCGATCGCATCGGCGAGATAATGCTAAATGCCGATTCAAACGCGGAACTGATACTGAACGGCGCTATCGAGCGCGGCGACGAACTCCTCGCCAACGCGCAGACGGAGGCCGACGATATAATCAAAGCCGCCGAAGAAGAAGCGAAAAAACTGCGCAACACGTACAAAGAAACTGCCAACGAGTATTACGAGGAGGTCGCCGTATTCGTCACGGAGATAAGAGACGGGCTTGAAGGTTTTATGCGCGAACTCGGCGCAAAACGGGCTGAACTCGAAGACAAAATAGAGTATATGCGTCTGCCGGCCGCATCGCCGCAAACTCTGGACGTTTCGGCAAGCTGCACGGAGAAGGATGAACTCGCGCCTGCCGCGCAGCAAAACGCGACTGAGCCGAAGAACTATTCGGCCATCGACGAAAAGATAGAGAATTTTTTCAAAAAAACGATGGCGGCGATAAACTCGTTCAGAAAGAAAAAATGAGAATACTTACAGATCAAATAAAGGACAAGCTCGGTGATCTTCACGCAGGCGATACGATATTGCTTTCCGGAACGGTCTACACGGCGCGCGACGCCGCTCACGCGAAAATATGCAAAATGATAGAAAACGGGGAAGAATTGCCGTTTTCGCTCGCGGGCGCGACCGTTTATTACGCAGGACCTACGCCCGCGCACGACGGATTGCCGATAGGCTCGTGCGGACCGACGACGTCGTCGCGCATGGACAAATTCACACCGACGTTGATCGAACACGGGCTTTGCGCCATGATAGGCAAGGGAAAGCGCTCGGACGAGGTCATCGAGTCGATGAAAAAACACGGTGCGGTGTATTTTTG
>CAJONA010000158.1 GCA_905235755.1 uncultured Clostridia bacterium | reverse complement strand
CCGTCTTTTATGAGTTCTTCCATAATTTCACACATGGATTGGACACCTCCCTTATCCTCTTTGAAAAATCTCATCCTGTCCGCCAGCACCTTGTTGTACATATCGTCGGCGCTTCCCATGCCGATGCGCGCCGCTGTTTTTGCGACGATCTCGTCAAACTGCTCGGGCGTGCATTTTCCGTAACGTTTGATCTCTGCGGTTATCTCGTCTTTTCCCGCTACGATATTCTCGTCGCGGCGCTCTTTTTTGAACCATTGACGTATCTTCGCCTTTGCGTCGCTCGTTTTTGCGATCTTGAGCCAATCACGGCTCGGTCCTTTCGTCGATGACGATGTAATGATCTCGACTATCTCGCCGTTTTTGAGCGTGCGGTCTATCGGGACTATCATTCCGTTCACCTTTGCGCCGACCATTCTATTGCCGACGTCAGAGTGTATTCTGTACGCAAAGTCGATACAGTTGGAGTCCTGCGGAAGTGTTATGACGTCGCCGCGAGGCGTGAAAACAAAGGTCTCATCAGAGAAAATGTCGATTTTGAGCGCGTCGATAAAATCGTCGGGATCTACGGTTGACGACTCGTTTTCAACGAGCTTTGATATCCATTCGAGCTTTTGATCGAGATCCATGTCGCCCTTGTCGCCGGATTTGTACTTCCAGTGCGCCGCGATACCGTATTCCGCCACGCGGTGCATTTCCCAAGTCCTTATCTGCACCTCAAACGGTATACCGTCGCGGCCGATGACAGACGTGTGAAGCGAGCGGTACATATTCGGTTTCGGGATCGAGATATAATCTTTGAACCTGCCGGGAATGGTGTTATACATCTCGTGGATTATTCCGAGCGCGGTATAACATTCGAGCTCCGTGTCGACGATTATCCTCACGGCGTAAAAATCGTATATCTCATCGAATTTTTTGCCAAGCTTATACATCTTTCGATATATGCTGTAAACCGATTTCACGCGGCCTTCTATCGACGATTTGATGCCGTTTGCCGCGAGACTTTGCGAGATCATATTTTTGGTGTTCTCGATGAAATCCTGATTTTGTCCGAATTTGCGCTCGATGTCGTCCTTTACAGCCTTATAGCCTTCGGGATCGAGATAAGAAAGCGACAGATTTTCAAGCTCCTGCTTGACTCTCTGCATTCCGAGACGGTGAGCGAGCGGAGCGTAGACGTGCATCGTTTCGAGCGCGATGCGGCGACGCTTTTCTTCATTCTGCGCATCGAGCGTGCGCATATTGTGCAGTCGGTCCGCGAATTTTATGAAGATCACGCGAACGTCGTTAGCCATGGCGAGAAACATCTTGCGGAGGCTCTCCATGTGCTTATCTTCTTCATCGGCAAAATTGATATGCACAAGTTTTGTCAGTCCGTCTACGAGCTCGGCGACCTGATTGCCGAACTTTTGTCTGATGATATCTATATTCGTCTTGTCGGCGCAGTCTTCCAGCGTGTCGTGAAGCAGCGCGGCACAGATAGAATCCGTATCAAGCCCCATATCCGCGACGATCTCCGCTGTCGCTACGGGATGGCAGATATATTTTTCTCCGCTTTTGCGATACTGTCCCTCGTGAAGCTCATTTGCGTACTGATATGCGCTTTTTATTTTTTCCGTGTCGTACTTTTTGTTTGACTTTTCAAGATTTGCGATTAGATTGTCTATGTTATCGTTCATTTGATCACCTTTCAAGAAGTTTTGTCATAATTTGAGTGCTTGTAAGATCTCTTTTTTCGCTTACTTTATTTATATGTATTTTCAACATAAACAATCTGTTCTTATCTTCCGTTATGTTCAAGATCCCCGCTTCTTCAAGCGCTTTTAGTATGATCGCTATGCGAATGCGCGAAAAATACGGGAACATTTCTTCAAGTTCACGGAAATTCACCGTTTTTCCGTCGCTGTTTTTCAATTCATTGTAAATGAGAATGAAATCGTCGCGCTTCGGAATATCCTCGCTTTGAACAGTCGACGGATCTGTAATGTATGATTTTAACGATTCAATCTCGCTCTTATATTTCACTTTGTCGCATTCGGAACGGTCGACGTCGCGTATTATGAGCTGAACATTTTTTGTGCCGCGGAATTCGTTTATATCGATACTGCAAACGATATCGACTTTGTCGCCCGTCATGTATCCTTCCTCTATCAGATTTGAACCGAAGATGACGGAGTTCATATTTTTTTGCGCGGCGCAGAGCGTCATTCTGGTGTGTTTGCCGCCGCTGAGAGCCGCGATGTCGGTTATTTTCGCGTTTCTCATCACAAAAAGCGGTACGGGATTGCCCGCGCCGTACGGTTCGAGCAGATACAGCGCTTCCGCCGTCGAAAGCGTGACGTCATCATCGTTTATTTCGGCTTCTATGTCGATTTTCGACGTATCTTCAAGGCAGACTTTTGCATCACGGATGTAGTCATCGAGGCGATGCTTGAACTCGTCGATGTTGCCGGCTTCTATCGAAAGTCCGGCGGCAAGCGCGTGGCCGCCGAATTTATAAAGCAGGTCGGAACATGCCGAAAGCGCTTCGACGATGTTTATGCCGCGCGTGCTTCTGACAGATCCCTTGCCGTACACCTTGCCGTTTTCATTGGGTACGGCGCCTTCGAACGATATGAGCACGGCGGGAACGCCGAATTTTTCCGTTATTCTCGACGCGACGATGCCTATTACGCCGTGATGCCATTTATCGCTTGAAAGAACGATCACATTCGGGCGCGTCGAGCCGTATTCCGCTTCTATTTTTTCAAACGCGTCTTTGTATATGATGTTTTCCATCTCCTGACGGTCGCGGTTGGTACAGCAGAGTTCTTCCGCGATCGCATCAGCTTGCGACGGCGAGTCGGTCAAAAACAGTTTGACGGCGCGTTCTGCGTTGCCTATCCTGCCGACGGCGTTTATCTTTGGCGCTATCGTAAAGCTGATCGTCGACGAAGTTATCTTTTTGGGGCTGTTGCCGCCGATGACGCCCGAGGCGCGGAAAAGCGCCTTTACGCCGATGTTACGCACATTTTGAAGCATGCCGAGTCCGAGATGCACGATGACTCTGTTTTCACCTACGAGCGGCATAACGTCGGCAACGGTCCCTATCGTCACGATATCGATATAGCGGCGGCACATATCTTTTATAGTATAAAGATTATATTCTCCGCCGTTGACATAGTCGAGTTCGAGCGCGCAAAGTATCTTGAATACGACGCCGACGCCGGACAGTTCTTTGAACGGATATCCGCAGTCGGG
>CAJONA010000157.1 GCA_905235755.1 uncultured Clostridia bacterium | reverse complement strand
TAGGATTCCAGTTGAGGTGGCTAAATTATACAGAGTCTGGCTCATGATTCTTGGCGGAAAAAGGGGGATTTCGGCGGGTCGGACTACTCCCGGCCCTGGGCGGTCACGAACGCGACGGCGTAAAGTTTGCAGTGGGAAAGCGAGATCTGCCAGTCGGTGATCCCCAACTCGTCGGCCACGCGCTTTGCCCCGCCGGTCAGGTTCAGCGAAGGGCGGCCGGCGGCGTCGCGAACCACTTCGATTTCGGTCCAGCCGACCTTTTCGCTCCAGCCGGTGCCGAGCGCTTTCATGACCGCCTCTTTGGCCGCCCAGCGGGCGGCGTAACGTTCGCCGCTCATCTTTCCGGACTCGCAGTAGCGCGCCTCGGACGGCGTAAAAACACGGCGAAGAAAGAATTCGCCGTGCTTTTTGACTAACCGCTCGACGCGGTCAATTTCGGTGATATCCGTTCCGATCCCAACGACGCGCATCGGCTACTCGAACTTCCGTACCGCGAGCGTGCAGTCCTGACCGCCGAAACCGAAGTTGTTGCTCAGCGCGACGCGAACGTCGGCTTTTCGCGCGGTGTTCGGAATGTAGTCGAGATCGCAGTTCGGATCGGGGGTCTCGTAATTGATCGTCGGCGGCAGGATCTGGTCGCGGATCGCCAGGAGGCAGTAGATCATCTCGGTCGCGCCGCTGGCGGCGATCTTCCGCGTCTGCGACATGCCCGAAGCGGCGAACGCGTATGAGTGCAATGACGAATTATACAGCCGTATAAAACGCGCTTTTGCCGACAGCCGCTCGTTTTCCGAAGCGATAGAGAAGGCGGCGACGAAGCGATATTCGCCATCTCACGTTCGCCGCGCGGTTATATTCGCCGCGACAGGCGTCAGCGGCTGGAACGTTCAAAACGTAACGTATACGCAAGTTCTTGCGGCGAACGCCGTCGGGTGCGAGATACTGAAATCGCTGAAAAAGACGTCGAAGATAGACATCATAACAAAACCCGCAGATTATACGTCAAACGCATACGCGCTCGCAGGGAAGGCGGACGCACTTCTTATGCTCGCGCGTCGGCGCGTCGGCACGGCGGGCGAAAATATGACGAAAAGTCCTGTAATTATTCAGAATAAATCTTCCTCTTTCGGTCAAGAATAGAAACATCACGAAAGGGGGATATATTTATGACACTTACCACAAAAGAAACAGATCTTTTAAAAGACCTTAAAACTCAGGAACAGCTTTGCATCGACAAGTACACGCGCTACTCACAGCAGGCGTGCGACACGGGACTTAAAAATCTTTTTAACTCCATTTGTTCGACAGAGCGCACGCATCTTCAAACCGTTACGGATATCCTGAACGGTTGCGAGCCGCACGAAACGACGGCTCCGACAGCGACAACGTCTGTCTACACGGGCAAGAGCTCGTGCGATGAGACGTCAAAGCAGAACGACGCGTATCTCTGCCGCGACGCGCTTGCTATGGAAAAACACGTTTCATCCGTATATGATACGTGCGTGTTCGAGTTTGCAAATCCGAAGCTCCGCGACACTCTTGCTCATATCCAAAAGGAAGAGCAGAACCACGGCGAACAGCTTTACACCTATCTTGACTCCAACGGACTTTACAATTCATAAAAAAACAGGCTCTCACGCAATGTGAGAGCCGTTTTTTTTTACACGCCGTGCGCTCTGACGCATATATTAAATAAAAGGGGAGGGAGAGGAGTATGAATTTTGCAAAGTATCACGTTTCGTATGCCGACTATATCGTCAGCGACGATATCGGAGTCGAGCGTTCCGCGAGGGCCGTCTGCGATCGCCACTCGGGCGTCGGGGCATGCGGACTCGTGCTTGTCAGGGAAAATCCTTTCCGCGCCCGATTTTTTCGTCCCGACGGAAGGGAAGTTCCGCTCGACATTTCCGCCGCGTTATGCGCGGGGGCGTATCTCGGCGAAAGGAGCGGTTCACCGAAGATATGTATGCTCACCTCCGCAGGCGTGTGCGAGACTGAAATAGCGCCAAGCGGTGAGATGTCGGCGGCGATACCGTACAAAAAGACGGGCGAGATGAAAGTGCGCCATGCCGATATCGGCTCGGGGATCGAATACATAAAGTCGTTTTTTTGCGGTACTACGCGCGCTGTTTGCAGGGTAAATGACATTTACAATGCCATTTTGTTCGGCGTGGGCGAGAAAATGAGCGGGTACGGCGCGTTTGGCAGCGGCGCCGACGTCGATTTTGTCCGCACGCTCTCGCGCGACAAAATCGAGGTGAGATCGTATGAGCGCGGTGTTGGTTATATCACGTCGGGAAGCGGCGCATTCGCCGCCGCGAAGGTTTTGGCGGAGCTCGGCGAGTGCGGGGAAAACGTAGAAATCGCCGTCGATTGCGGGAAAATGCGCGTTTCTACCGGCAGCGACGCGCGGCTGTACGCGGGCGTGTCGAAAGTTATGCGCGGGGAAATATAAAATGTTCTTTTTTATATATTGACTTTTTCCATAAAAAATGTTATCATAAAAGTGCCAAACAACCGAATAAATTTATTCTATTTTGAGAAGTTATCATTGAAAAAATGTAGACTTCTTTCTTCTCGATGGAATGAATTTTCTTTTCAGAAAGTAGGTTGTTTGGCGACAATGGAAGATCTACATTTTTGGTGCGCTCTTCCATGGGCGCACTTTTTTATTTTCAGGAGGGTAAAATGGCGGACTTTGAAAAAGAACAAAGAATACTCGACAAAGTTTTCGGCGAGGGAATGAGAAAGTGGAAAGCGGGAAACCGTCCGACGGTTTATTTGAAGTTAGTAAAGCTCAAAGCCGAACTTCAAAGCGATGAGAACATAGACGACAAGACAAAAATGAAGATCGACAAATTATGCGATCTTTTTTATGAAGTGGAAAATAACACTGCCGTAAAGGCGTATGAATACGGACAAGCCGAAAATAAATAATAATGCCGCCCGTCCGCGGCGGCGCGCGCCCATTTTTTCGCGCCACGCCCCCAAAGGCTCCCTTGTGCAAAGTAGCGAAGCGGCCGCGAGGGAGTGAATGACGACCTGAATGGTCGTCAGAGCCGAGCGGTGACCGAGCCGCAGCGAGACAGCTGTCGCGGAGCGACTGAGGGATTGTCCTTTCTCGCGCCGCATCGGCGCAGGGAGATGTTCTTTTCTTGTGCGCAACAAGAAAAGAACGAAAAGAAATGCGCAAGCGTGCCGCTTGAGCGCCGATGTAGTGCAGATAAAGCCGAGAGTGTACGTTAT
>CAJONA010000156.1 GCA_905235755.1 uncultured Clostridia bacterium | reverse complement strand
AAAATCAATCGAAATTTGTTTTTACATATACGATCATGTCTTGCGCGGGTGAAAGCGCGTATTTTAAAGTCATTTCCGCGTCTGTGTAATATTCGTATCCCGAGCCGCCGTCATCAAATCCGACATAAACGCCGACCGGAACGGTAAACGTGCTTTTGCGCGTGCCGTAATCGAGCGTTATCGTTGCGCTCTCGCCGCTATCGTCCGGCAGAGAAGCGAAAACATCCTGCCTTTCGCTGTAATACGTGAACGAGCGGCGTGCGACGACGTCGGATAACGAACTGTCCGCGCTTTCGACGCTGTATTCTATTTGATATATTCTGTAACTTTCGTCGAGCTTATAAGTGGAAATTATCTTTTCTCCCGCGTCAAGCGAGACGCTGTATATTCCCGACGCCATTTGCGGCGTAACATCGGCGTAATACGTCACGGTGATATAGTCGCCGTCCTCCGCCGATGAGCGCTGATAACGCGTTCCGCCATCAAGCGGGAAGGCGACGTCGATGTAGTCGTTGATGAATTTCGGGAACGTGACCGTCGGATTTGCGAAAAGCACGGCGCAAAGCACGCCGTCCTTTTCGGTGTAGACGTCGCCGCTTTTGGCGTACATCGCGTAGTCGCCTATCTTTTCCGCTATGTTATATACATAGGAAAAATCCTGCGAAAGCTCGTAGTATATCTCGTATGAACGCGCTTCCGGAGAAAAATATTCGATCTTTTCCGTATACGCGACAGTGTCGCCTGACAAAAGCGCGACCGTCTTGTTATATTGACCGACGATGGAAACGGGTATCGACTTTCCGTTTCCGCACGATGCAAGCAAAAGGAGCATCGCAAGCGCGCATATAAATGAAACGATTTTTTTCACATCAGACCTCCGTACTTACGTACCGTATATTATACACATACGCGCCGAAAAATCACGACGCTTTTATAATAATGTGAATTTTCAGATCTTTTTGACGCCGATGACGACGTTTTCGCCGTTTAAGTTCCATTCCTTCGACGTTTCGCACGTGCCGTCGACGATGCTGCGAGCGAGCGTGTCGCCCTTTATATCGTCGGCATTTCTCTCGGCGATATCGTAGACCTTCGCGTTGCCGCTGATGAATATGTCGATGTTGTCCATAACGTCAAATCCGCTGTCTTTGCGCATGTTCTGTATCTTTGATACTATCTCGCGGACAAAGCCTTCCTCAAGGAGCTCGGGCGTGAGCGTCGTGTCTATGACCACGGTAACGCCGCGATCGGTGAGCGTTTCATATCCCGCCGTCTGCGCCGTTTCGATGATAAGATCGTCCTTTGTCAGCTCTGCGACGGTGTCGGAAAGCGAGAGCCTCAGCACGCCCGTTTTTTCGAGTTCTTCCATAGCGGCTCTGCCGTCGATATTAGCAAGCGCCGTCTTTATTTGGCCGAGATATTTTCCGTATTTCGGGCCGACGGTGCGTAGCTGCGGCTTGAACGAGTACGACATGAAAGCGCCCGCGTCGTCGATAAATTCGACGTTTTTGATGTTAAGCTCGTCTTTTATTATATCCGTGAAGAACGTGTCGAGTTCAAAGTCCGCACGAACAAACATGTTCGCTATCGGCTGGCGGTTCTTTATCGACGCCGCCATGCGGCACGCTCTGCCGAGCACGACTACGCTGAGAACTTCTTCCATCTTCTTTTCGAGGTCTTTGTCTATCCACGCGTCGTTTGCCGTCGGATAGTCGCAGAGATGAACGGAGATCGGCGCTTTGTCGTCGATCGAGCATACGAGATTGCGATATATTTCTTCCGTCATGAACGGTATCATCGGCGCTGCGAGCTTTGACACGGTCACAAGCGCCGTGTAAAGCGTCAGATAAGCGTTTATCTTGTCCTGCGGCATTCCGGGTACCCAAAAACGCTCGCGCGAACGGCGGACATACCAGTTGGACAGCTCGTCGACGAAATTGTCGAGTGCGCGCGCCGCCTCGGTGATCTTGTAAGCGGCGAGGTCGGAATCGACCGCTTTGGTGACCGTCGAGAGCTTTGAGAGAAGCCACTTGTCCATCACAGTGAGCGAATTATAATCGAGCGTATACTTTGTGGCGTCGAAATCGTCGATGTTGGCGTAAAGCACAAAGAACGCGTACGTGTTCCAAAGCGTACCCATGAATTTGCGCTGACCTTCTATAACGGCGTCGTCGTGATAGCGGTTCGGCAGCCACGGCGCGCTGTTGGAGTAGAAATACCAGCGTATCGCGTCTGCGCCGTGCTTTTCGAGCTGTTCAAACGGATCGACGGCGTTGCCTTTCGATTTCGACATCTTGACGCCGTGCTCGTCCTGAACGTGTCCCATGACTATGACGTTGCGGTAGGGAGCCTTGTCGAAAAGAAGCGTCGATATCGCCATGAGCGAATAGAACCAGCCGCGCGTCTGATCGACGGCTTCCGAAATGAAGTCGGCGGGGAATTGCTTTTCGAAAAGTTCTGCGTTTTCAAAAGGATAGTGATGCTGTGCGAAGGGCATCGATCCCGAGTCGAACCAGCAGTCGATCACTTCGGGCACGCGCGTCATTTCTTTACCGCAGTGCGGGCATTTCAGCTTGACTGCGTCGATATACGGGCGGTGAAGTTCTATATCGTCCGGGCAGCTGACGGCTTTTTCTTTGAGCTCGGCTATCGAGCCTATGCTCTCGCTGTGTCCGCATTCGCATTCCCAGATGTTGAGCGGAGTGCCCCAGTATCTGTTGCGCGAGATGCCCCAGTCCTGCACGTTTTCGAGCCAGTCGCCGAATCTGCCTTTGCCGATGCTCTCCGGAACCCAGTTGACCGTGTTGTTGTTTCTTATAAGATTTTCGCGCACAGCTGTCATCTTTATGAACCACGACGAGCGCGCGTAGTAGATGAGCGGCGTGTCGCAGCGCCAGCAATGCGGATACGAGTGCTCGAATTTCGGCGCGTCGTAGAGCTTGCCGTCTTTTTTCAGATCCGCGAGGATCACGGGATCGGCGTCTTTGACGAACAGCCCCGCGTAGGGCGTATCGGCTGTCATTTCGCCTTTTCCGTCGACAAATTGAAGGAGCGGCAGGTCGTATTTTCTGCCGACGTTGGAGTCGTCGACGCCGAACGCCGGCGCGATGTGAACGATGCCGGTGCCGTCGCTCATCGTTACGTAAGTGTCGCAAACGATGTAATGAGCCTTTTTGCCCTGCGATCTTGCGCCTTTGCCCGAGCATTCAAACAGCGGCTCGTATTCAAGACCTTCGAGGTCTTTGCCG
>CAJONA010000155.1:4447-7696 GCA_905235755.1 uncultured Clostridia bacterium | reverse complement strand
GAAGCTCGGTTTTCTGCCCGGAGATCTGCAAACGAAGATAGATCCGTACCTGCGCCCGCTGCACGACGCGCTCTTTGAGATGCTCGGAAGCGAAGCGTATGCAAAGCACGTCGAGCGCGGAACGATCGAGATAGCGCCGCTCGCGTATATGCGCGGACGCACGCTCGACGACTGCTTTATAATACTCGACGAAGCGCAGAACACCACTCCCGAGCAGATGAAAATGTTTTTGACGAGGCTCGGATCCGGCTCAAAGGCGGTCGTTACGGGCGACCTGACGCAGACCGACCTGCCGAGCGGCGCGCGGAGCGGACTTGTCGAAGCCGCAAAAATACTCGACGGCATCGAGGACATTGCCATACACCGCTTTACCGAGCGCGACGTGGTGCGGCACAAGCTCGTGCAGAAGATAATCCTCGCTTACGACAAATTCGAGCGTGAAAATCCGTCAAAGACGTCAAAATACAAGGTCAGAAGGACGTAATAATGAAACTCAAAATATTTTTTTCAAACGCGCAAAAGGCGGTCAAGATAACACCCGAGATCAGAGCGACTCTGAAAAAAGCGGTGAAAACGGCGCTCGACTACGAGGAGTTCGACAGGGACGCCGAGATATCGCTCAGCTTCGTGACAAACGATGAGATACACGCCCTGAACAAAGAATACCGCGGCATCGACAGACCGACGGACGTGCTGTCGTTCCCGATGCTCGATGATGACGACGGTAGCGGCGACACCGATATGTATTCGGGCGCCGTCGTGCTCGGCGACATAATCATCTCCGCCGAAAAAGCGGCGGAGCAGGCGGCGGAATACGGACACTCGATAATGCGCGAGCTCGCATTTTTGGCGGTACATTCGACGCTTCATCTGCTCGGATACGACCACGAGAGATCGAAAGAAGAGGAAAAAGAGATGTTCTTCAAGCAAGAAGAGATACTGAATATCGCAGGCATCACAAGAAACGGAGAAGATAAATGAAAAAAACGCTTTTCGCGGCGATAGTCGGCCGCCCGAACGTCGGAAAATCGACGCTGCTCAACTTCATTCTCGGCAAAAAAGTGTCGATAGTTTCAAACAAGCCGCAGACGACGCGCACGCGCGTAACCGGCATACTTTCAAGGGGCGACACGCAGTACGTCTTTCTCGACACGCCGGGCATTCACAAACCGCAGGACAAGCTCGGTTCGTTCATGGTCAAGGCGGCGAACTCCGCCATCTGCGACGTCGACGCGGTGCTGTGGATCGTCGAAGCGGGCGACAAGATAGGCGCCGTCGAGCAGTCGCTGATAAACAGATTTAACGGCGGCGATCTTCCCGTAATACTCCTGATAAACAAAACGGATACGTCAAACGCGGCGGAGATAGCGGAAACGATACTGCGTTTTTCGGCGGCGTGCAAGTTCGACGCCGTGATACCGATAAGCGCAAAGACGGGCGACGGCGTCGAGGAGATATTCGGCGAGACGGAAAAATTCGCCGTCGACGGCGAATGGATATTCCCCGACGATATGTTCACCGATATGCCCGAGCGTTTTATCGCATCGGAGATAATACGCGAAAAACTGCTTCAAACGCTCGATAAAGAGGTGCCGCACGGCATCGCCGTCGTCATAGAGGAATTTTCCGAGAGCGAAAATATGATAAAGATACGCGCCGAGATATTCTGCGAAAAAGAGTCGCACAAGCCGATAATCATCGGCAAGGGCGGGAGAGAGCTCAAACTCGTCGGCACGCGCGCCAGAGAGGAAATGGAGAGATTTTTCGGCGTCAAAGTATTCCTTGACTTGTGGGTGAAGGTGAAGGAGAACTGGCGTCAGTCGCAAGCCGATATAGCAAACTTCGGATTTAAAAAAGACGATCTCAGCTGATGTACATCACGCTTAAAGGCGTCGTTCTCAGCGAAACACCCGTCGGAGATTACGACAAATACATGACATTTCTCACCGATCGCGGCAAAATATCGGTCTACGGCAACGGCGTCAAACGGCTGAAAAGTCCGAACTTCGTCGCCACTCAGCTTTATTCGTATTCCGAAATGACGCTGTCCGAGCGCGCGGGAAAATACTACGTGCGCGAAGCGTCGCTCATCGAAAGTTTTTTCGGAATGCGCGGCTCGATAGAGGGCATCGCCCTCGCGGGATACATAGCGGAGGTCGCCGCGGACATCGCGCTCGAAGGCGAAGGATCGCCGGAGCTTCTCAGGCTCGTGCTCAACTGCTTTCATCTCATATCCGAGGGAAAAAAGCCGCTGAGCCAGATAAAAGCGGTGTTCGAGCTTCGCGCCGTGTGCGACGCGGGCTTTACGCCCGATATCATCGGGTGTCACGGCTGCGGCAAGCACGACCTGAAAGTATACTATTTTGACGCCGAGGGCGGATATTTTATGTGCGAGGACTGCTTTTCACGCTCGCACGAGGTATTTGAGTCCGAGCTTCGGAGCCAAAACGAATTTGAGGGTATATACGCGGGGACGCGGCTCATTTTGATCCTGTCGCCCGACGTTTATATCGCAATGCGATACGTCATTTTCTCGCGCCCCGAGCGCATATTCGCGTTTGAACTGCGCGGCGACGCGCTCGACTCATTTGCGTCGGTGTGCGAAAAATATCTCATCTGCCACATGGAAAAAAACTACCGCACGCTCGACTTTTATAAGAGCATGACCGAAAAACCTTGACAATTTCGATATTGTGATATATAATCAAATAACTTAAAACAATAATTTTTAAATGAGGACAACAAAATGGCACAGGACAAAAAACTCGTTGAACAGATAACGTCGATGGACGTCGATTTCGCGCAATGGTACACCGATGTGGTAAAAAAAGCCGAGCTGATGGATTATTCGAGCGTCAAAGGCTGCATGGTGTTCCGCCCGTACGGATACGCGATTTGGGAAAACATTCAAAAGGATCTCGACGCGCGCTTCAAAGAGCTCGGTCATGAAAACGTATATATGCCGATGTTCATCCCGGAGAGCCTGCTCCAAAAGGAGAAGGATCACGTCGAGGGATTTGCGCCCGAGTGCGCGTGGGTGACGGTAGGCGGTCAGAACGAACTCAGCGAGCGGCTTTGCGTTCGCCCGACGTCGGAGACGCTTTTCTGCGAGCATTTCAAAAACGTGATACATTCATACCGCGACCTGCCGAAGCTCTACAATCAGTGGTGCTCCGTTGTTCGCTGGGAAAAGACGACGCGTCCGTTTTTGCGCACGTCCGAATTTTTGTGGCAGGAAGGCCACACGAT
>CAJONA010000155.1:0-4412 GCA_905235755.1 uncultured Clostridia bacterium | reverse complement strand
GTGAAACGATGCAAATGCTGAAAGTCTACGAGGATTTCTATCTCGACACGCTCGCCATCCCCGCAGTCACGGGACGCAAAACGGAGAAGGAAAAATTCGCCGGCGCGGAGGAAACATACACGATAGAGCCGATGATGCACAACGGCGTCGCGCTTCAAGGCGGCACGTCGCACTATTTCGGCGACGGGTTTGCAAAGGCGTTCGACATCTCTTTCACCGACAGAGAGAACAAAGTCAGTTATCCGTACCAGACGTCGTGGGGGCTTTCGACGCGTTCGATAGGCGCGATAATCATGTGCCACGGCGACGACAACGGGCTCGTCCTGCCGCCGAAGATAGCGCCTGTGCAGGTCGTTATAATCCCGATAGCACAACACAAAGAGGGCGTGCTCGAAAAGGCGGGCGCGCTGCGCGACTTGCTTAAAAAGACGTACCGCGTCAAGCTCGACGACAGCGATCAGTCGACGGGCTGGAAATTCAGCCAATACGAGATGAAGGGCGTGCCCGTTCGTCTTGAACTCGGCCCGAGGGATATAGAAAACAACTCGTGCGTGCTCGTCTCGCGCGTAACAAGAGAGAAAAAGGTCGTGTCGCTTGACAATATCGTCAGCGAGATCGAGAATATGCTGACGCAGGTCCACGACGAGCTCGTCGCCCGCGCGCGCAAGAACCTCGCCGAAAAGACGCACGTCGCAAATACTTACGACGAGTTTCTCTCCCTTTCCGAAGCGGAGGGCGGCTTCATCAAAGCGATGTGGTGCGGCGACGTCGCGTGTGAGGACAAGATAAAGAACGACACGGGCGGCGTGAAATCGCGCTGCATCCCGTTTAATGAGGAAAAGCTCGGCGACGTGTGCGTATGCTGCGGCAAGCCCGCGAAGCACATGGTCGTCTGGGGAAGACAGTATTGAGAACGAAAAAACCCGCGCACCGCGCGGGTTTTCTTGATATTTTATTTATTAACTATATATCCGCATATAAACGATCTGCCCGAAAAGAAGTCGTCTTTGTTATATATCCTCTCCGCCGCGTCCGTGTTCTCCAAATTATATATGCTGACGGTATCCCCCGTAAGTTTTCCGGATACGGTGTGTATAAGGCGTTTGAAGTTGCTGTAATATGAATAAATGAAAACGCAGCCGTCGGAAAGAGACGCGAGAAATTGAGTTTTTTCCGTAAAACGTTCGTACTCAACATCGTGCCCGTCAAAATATTCAAAAAGCCGCTTCGGATCTGTGCCGCCTAATCCGTTCAGTACCGTCATGTTGTTGTTTTCAAATTCCTCGACAGTTTCGCGCAGCCCCGTGTTTTTCCCCGACAGCAGCATCGCGTTATATACGGCGGCAAGCTCGCCGCCATTGAACGAAAAGGAATACTTCCCGTATTTTATGTCGGAATAATCGTCAAGTCCCTGCCCGAATATCGGCTTTTCCGTGCCGTCGCTTACATACGGGGTGACAAGCCAATTGTCGTTAAGCGTAAAAACATCCTCGACAGACGTTCCGAAAAATTCGGCGATCTTTATCGCCGAGTCGACGGTGGGAAAGAATTTTCCTTTTTCGATCGCGTAGATCGACTGTCTTGAAAGTCCTACCGCGTCGGCAAGCTCCTGCTGCGTTATTTTGTTTTGTTTTCTTAAAAGTACTACTTTGTTTTTCATATCATTCTTCCGGTAAATCAAACTTTACGCCCATCATATCACATCCGAAAAATTTTGTCAAGAGGCATAAAAAATATTCTGTTTTTTTAAAAATTGATTTTAACATTGACAAAATCGATTTGATGTGATAAAATATCTTTCGTCGATGGGATATTGTGTAATGGCAGCACAACAGACTTTGACTCTGTTTGAGAAAGTTCGAATCTTTCTATCCCAGCCAAAAAAGTCGTATCGGAATGATACGACTTTTTTTATCCATTGCGGTGAATTATACCGGCAAGCGCAACGTTTACGAGTGCGCAAAAAAGGTATGCGACGGTGGCGGCGCGAAGTGTCCGCCGTCAGACGGTGAGGGATTGTCCTCTTCCGCGCCGCAGGGCCGCCCCTACAACGATTGCGTCAACACCGTAGGGGCGGCCCTATGTGGATGTGGCCGCCCGACTGCTTTTACACCTCATCCGTCGGCTGCGCCGCCACCTTTCCCTCAAGGGGAAGGCAAAAAAACGCCCTCTCGGATTTTGCTCCGAGAGGGCGTTTGCTATTTGGTTTTTGCTTTCCGAAGCTGCTCTTTTCAATTACCGAAATAATCACTTTCAAGCCGTTTCTTCGGTTGTATGGTTCGTGGAAATGGAATTAGTTTGCTGTCTTTGCGATTACGGTATAAGTGCCATTGGCGTTTTCTTGAATGTCCAAACCAATTCCAAGTTTATAAATGTAATAATAATTCTCGTATCCTTCTACTTCTACAGGAATAACTAAGAAACCATTCTTCTCAAAATCAGCTTTCGTATAGCTTGGATCTCCGTAGATATAAAAGTTCTTACAATCGCTCGAAACACCCATTACATTTTCATAAGCATCTCCATAATCATATCCGTAAGCAAAGAATAAACTATCCATTTGTTCTTCTGTTAAAATGTCACCAACTTTGACTTTTTTTACGGTTAAGGTTTGATCACCATTATCTATACCAATAAAACCATTCATTATATACTCGTCATAAGAAGGGGCAACATATCTTACAACATCATAACAAGCGGATCCACCACGTGCAATATTCGCCAATGATGGTTGTTCCCAATATTCAAGACCAAAACCATAAGTACTTAGTTGAGTTTCAAGATCTAAACTTAAAATATTTTCTAAGGTTGTCCCTGCATCTTCAAGAAGTTTATTAAGATTATAGAACCCATAGCCGCCGCCATCTTTAGTAGCATAAGGATAACCATCAGATTTCAATATTGTTGGTGAAACGTTGAATGTTCCGCCGCTGATGAATTCTAACTCACCATAATAGTTAATCACTTTATTAAACATACCACCGAAAATTGTAAAGTGGCCATTATTTCCATTTTCATAAATAGTTATTTCACCATTGAATGTGCCACCATAAATATTTACATAAACATTTTCAGCTTTAATATCATATTCATCATCAATTGAATAACCTGTATCAAAACGAAGTGCTTTTAAGAATTCTCCACCATTTATATTCAAATTTCCATTGGCACTGGTTGTTGAATTACCGGAATTTTGAATCCAATATGATCCGATAACGCCAGCATTTATTGCAACTTTATTAGTATATTCAGTAAAAAGATATTGTCTAATTGAAAGTGATGCATAACTGGTAACTCTACCGCCATTAATTACTAAGTTTACATTACTTGAATTTGATGCTGTATTAATTGCAAATGCCGCAAGGCCGTCGCTGCTTGCATTGTGTAACCAACCACTTTCAACAGTAAGAGTTCCCTTGTTATCAATCAAGTAAGATCCATAACTTGGAATAGCTTGATCATCCGGATTAAGAGCATTAATTTCCAATTTGCCTTTTCCTGTTCCGTTTTTCAAGGTATCAGAATTATCTTTTATGGTAAGTGTTCCCTTGTTTTCTATTGTATATGCTGCATTGCCATCCGGAGCAACGGTATTCATTGTGTGACCATTCAAATCAAAAACGATAATTTGATTTTCAGCAATCTGATAATTTTCATTGGAAACTCCTGTAATATTTTTCAAAAGAACCAAAGTTGTTTTTTTGTTTGCGGGTACTTCCTCAATCGCAGAATAAAGGTTATCATAATATACGCCGGAAGTTAAATTGTAAACGACTGCTGTTGTATCTTCAGCAACTTCTTCTGCAATTTCAGGAGCTCTTGATTCGTTTATAATCTCTTGAGCAGCGGCTTCAATGCCTGCTTCATTAGCCCAAGCAGTTGTACCGGTTACACCTTTGTTGCCCTCAACAGGTGTTCCTTCAGCAACGTGGTGGTAAACGTCGGGAATGTCGTTCTGTTCTACGTTTGCGTTGTAGTCCCAAGTTACATTGACGTTCTTTTCGGATGTATTCAAATCAGTTGCAGCGGTTTTACTCGGCGCGTGTGCGTGGTCGATTGAGCCGGTGTTTGTAACTTCAACATCAGCACTTGTAGCATAAATCAAGTCGATTGTTCCTTTGTTTTCAATATGACCTTTTGCAACTTTTATATAAGGAACTTCTGCTCCAGCTGCAATTTCAAATGAATTGAAAGCAACTGTAAAGCCTTCATTATTGAGACCGGTAATTTGTCCAGCTTTTCCATAGAATGTTATATGATCACCCTTGTCGCTATTTGCGGAATCAACATATGGGTTGAGAACAATATTAGTACTTGCGCTGTTAGTACGAATAACTACAGTTTTTGCGCTGCCGCTATTCGTATATGTGATACTCGTTACCGTAGTTTTGCCAACATCAATACCCGTCGAT
>CAJONA010000154.1 GCA_905235755.1 uncultured Clostridia bacterium | reverse complement strand
TTCCCGGATGATGCCAAAGCCGGTGGTGCCGCGGTAATTGCAACCGGACGCAGCGATTTCCCGAATCAGATAAACAACCTTATGGCGTTTCCGGGGATATTCCGCGGGGCGCTCGACGTAAGAGCAAGCGACATCAACGAGCAGATGAAGATAGCCGCCGCCGACGCGCTTGCGTCGCTCGTCGCCGACAAGCTGAGCGCGGATTGCATACTGCCGTCGCCGTTTGACCGCCGCGCCGTCCGAGCGGTGTCGGAAGCCGTCGCAAAAGCGGCGATCGACAGCGGCGTCGCAAGGATAAAATAAAAAAATTTCAAAATCCGCTGAGATAAATCGCTCACTCGTACGACTAATATGTAAAATCCCATAAATTAACAAAGGAGAAAGCATAAATGAAAAAAGCGATTTGCATTTGCATGGCATTTTTGATGATGCTCGTACTCGCGTCGTGCGGAGAAACGATTGATCCGTCAAAAGATATCAAGGTTTGCTATGTAAACGCAGACGGTGTCGCTATTGACATCACTACGGGAAAATCGTTTACGGATGTGACAGACGCCCCCGAAGCGGGCTACTACAGCGTTGCCAAGGACGGCTCGGTCAAGGGTGAAGCCGAAATCAAAGAGGGCACATTCACGAGTGTGACTGTATACGGAGAAGCGGTTGGGTTTGAAGGCGAGGTCGCGTTCATCGAGAACGGCGTGAAGTCGGACAGGCGCCCGTGGGGAGATGAATACTGCGAGCTTTATACAAAACTCGCTCAGATACTGGCGTTGTATCAGAGGACACCGTCCGTCACATTCAAGTATATAGAAATCAACGGTATAAATTACGTCCTTGTCGATACCATAGAGTTGAACTGAATTTTTTTCGCTCCGAGCGGGAAAAGAAAGATCGCATATAAAAATCCCTCGCCGTGCGCGGCGAGGGATTTTTGTGTTCATCTTCCCCAGTATTTGCGGTCGAGGCTGCGGAACTGTATCGCCTCGGCGATATGCGCCGCGCTTATCGTTTCGCTCTTATCGAGATCCGCGATCGTGCGCGCCACGCGCAGTATCCTGTCGTATCCGCGCGCCGATAGGCCGAGCGCGTCGAACGCCTTTTTCAGCAGCGCTTTCGCGCCGTCATCGAGAGGGCAGTATTTTCTTATCTCCGCCGACGTGAGCGCGGAATTTGAATTTATCTTCACCTTTTTGTAACGCTGACGTGCAAAATCGCGCGCGGCGTTTACTCTTTTGCGAATTTCAGCCGACGTTTCGGACGTGGCGGCATCGCTCGATATTTCCTCGTATGAGAGCGACGGCATCTCTATCTGAATGTCTATGCGGTCGAGGAGCGGGCCGCTTATCCTTGAAAGATATTTGCGTATGTCCTCGGGCGAGCAGGTGCATTTTTTCGTCGGATGGCCGAAATATCCGCATTTGCACGGGTTCATCGCGCACACGAGCATAAAGTCGGACGGGAACGTCAACTTTCCGCCTACGCGCGTTATCGTCACGCGCTTGTCTTCGAGCGGTTGGCGCAGCACTTCCATCGACGCGCGCGAAAATTCGGGCAGCTCGTCGAGAAACAGCACGCCGCCCGACGCGAGCGATATTTCGCCTGGAGACGGCACGCGTCCGCCGCCTGCAAGCCCCGCGCACGACATCGTGTGATGCGGCGCGCGGAACGGGCGCGTCGTTATGAGCGAAGTTTCGGGCGGCAGTATGCCCGCGACTGAATGTATCTTTGTCGTTTCGATCGATTCGTCGAACGTCATCTCCGGGAGAATGGTCGGGATGCGCTTTGCGAGCATGCTTTTTCCCGTTCCCGGCGGTCCGATCAGCAGTACGTTGTGGCCGCCGGCGCAAGCGACTTCGAGCGCGCGTTTAGCCGCAGCCTGACCTTTTACGTCGGAAAAATCAAGCCCGCCGCCGATGTCAGCCGATACAGTCTGACGGTCGAACGTAACCGTTTCGAGCGGCGCGCCGCCTTTTATATGCTCGATAAGATCTTTTGCGTGCGTCACGGCGTAGACGGTCAGCCCGTCGACGACCGCCGCTTCCTTCGCGTTCGCCGCTGCGATAAAGAGCTTTGTCTTGCCGCTTTTGACGGCGGAAAGCGCCATGGGCAGCGCGCCCGCAAAGCCGCGCACTTCTCCCGAGAGCGACAGTTCGCCGAGAAAACACATATCGTCCGTGTCGACGTCGCCGAGCAGTCCCGCGCTTTTCATTATTGCCATGAATATCGCCAAATCGTAAGAGGAGCCCTCCTTTTTTCTGTCGGCGGGCGCGAGGTTTACCGTGACGGCGGCGTCGGGAAAGAAAAATCCGCTGTTTGCGAACGCCGAGCGTATGCGCTGCTTCGACTCCTTTATCGCATTATCGGGCAGTCCGACTATCTCAAAGCACGGTATTTTGTTTTCGGTGTCGCATTCGACGGTGACGGTGTATCCGTCGACGCCGTACAGTCCTGCGCTGTATATCTTCGAAGTCATGTTCCGACCTCCGTTTTTTAAATATAGATATATTTTACAATATTTTTCCGTATATATCAAGTTAAAATTTCAATTTGAATACAATTTTCCGCTTTGAGGCATAATATATTGATAAACGGAGGTGGTAATTTGCAAAAAAATCTTACGAAATCGGCAAAAAACGCGCTTGAAACGGCGTCCGACGAGGCGCGCTCGCTCGGCACGTCTTATATAGGGACGGAGCATCTGCTGCTCGGACTTCTGCTTGAAGAGGGGAGCGTCGCGTCGAATATTTTGAAGATGCACGATATAACGTACACCGACACGCGACGCCTCGCGTCGGAGATATCGGGCGTCGGCGAGAGCGGATATTCCGAGATGACGCCGGGACTGCGACGCA
Organism: uncultured Clostridia bacterium; assembly: GCA_905235755.1. Taxonomy (GTDB): domain Bacteria; phylum Bacillota; class Clostridia; order Oscillospirales; family CAG-272; genus RGIG6816. The sequence goes on along the minus strand of CAJONA010000154.1, from coordinate 407 downwards.
TAATCGAACAGGCGGCGGAGATAGCCGCGCGGCACGGCGGCGCTCAGGTCGGCACGGAGGATCTGCTTTTGTCGATGATCTCCGACAGGGAGTGCGTCGCGGTGAAGCTGATACTTTCGCAAAACGCGAGCATCAGCGAGCTTCAAGGCGACATAATGTCGTTTTTCGGCGATATGATCGGCAGGCAGGAGGAAAAGCAGAAAAAGCAAAAGGAATCGTCGCCCGTCGTCTCGACGCAGTACGGCAGGGATCTGACGCTCGCGGCACGAGCGGGGATACTCGATCCGCTGATAGGAAGAAAGCGCGAGGTGGATCGCGTCATAGCGATACTGTCGCGCCGACAGAAGAACAACCCGTGCCTTATCGGCGAGCCGGGAGTCGGAAAGACAGCGGTTGTCGAAGGGCTC
>CAJONA010000153.1 GCA_905235755.1 uncultured Clostridia bacterium | reverse complement strand
GGTTGGGGAAACAAACACTTCGCCACGCCGACGCGTCAAGCGCCGCGATTTGCAAAAAACGGCCTCGCGGGCGAGGAATTCGAGCTTGCGCTCGAACTGAAAATGCTTGCAGACGTCGGCTTTGTGGGCATGCCGAACGTCGGCAAGTCGACGCTCCTTTCGATGATAAGCGCAGCGCGCCCGAAGATAGCGAATTACCACTTCACCACCCTGACTCCGATGCTCGGCGTAGTCGACGTTCACGACGGCAAGGGATTTGTCGCGGCGGACATTCCGGGGCTTATAGAGGGCGCGTCCGAGGGACTTGGGCTGGGACACGATTTTCTCCGCCACGTCTCGCGTTGCAGACTGCTGGTGCACGTCGTCGATATTTCGGGCAGCGAGGGGCGCGATCCCGTAGAAGATATTAAGATGATAAACGAGGAGCTGTACAAATACAGCGAAGAACTGGCGTCGCGTCCGCAAATAATAGCGGCGAACAAGTGCGACATCCTCGACCGTGAGAGCGCCGATATCGAAAAATTTGAAAAATTCGCATCGTCGCTTGGCTTCCCCGTCGTATATATCAGCGCGGCGTCGGGAGAGAATGTAAAGAAGCTGTGCGAGGCGGTTTATGACAAGCTTCAAACGCTGCCGCCGATAACGATATACGAGCCGGAGCCGGAAGAGATCCCCGAAGAGCCGAGCGCGCCGACAGACATCACCGCCGAAAAGCGCGACGACGTGTGGTACATCGAGGGCGACTGGCTCAAATGGCTGATGAGCGGTATAAACTTCGACGACCGCGAATCGCTGAACTATTTCGACCGTATGCTCCGCCAGCACGGAGTTTTCGACAAGATGCGGCAGCTCGGCGTATCCGACGGCGACGAGGTCAATATGTACGACATCGAATTTGATTTTGTGGAGTAAACATGGGCAGACAGGTAACTTTTTTCGCAAATCAAAAAGATCTCGACGAGCTTTTCGAATTCATTTCTTCGGTTGGCGGGATAGTGATAAACGAAAACGGAAAAGCATACAACAAAAAGCAACTCGCCAACATAACCGACGATATATATATGAAAAAGTATTTTCGTTTTCCCGGTTCATACATTAAACTCAAAAAATCGCACATCAAATTCGGATATGCGAAAAAAATCAAAAGAAAATATATTATAGGTCGGGAATCAAGCGTATTGGAATTAAGCCTGCCATATTGGATAAAAAACAAAACACCCGATAGCACCGGCGCTAATTTGACCGGTTGTAGATTGTATCAATACACCTACTATTCATCTGAATATGCGAATTCCCCCGAAATGCACAAACTTTATGACGAGATATACGGTTTTATCAAGAAAAACTATATTGCCGAAAACCGCCTTCAATCAATGAAGCTTTATATGGGCAAACACCGTTTTGTCGAATATAAAGCAGACAACAATCCTTTTCCTTTTTATCCTTTTGGCGAGTATTTGTTCGGTCCTGTCGACGAATATGTAGAAATGGCACGGGAAAAGAAAAAGATAAAGGAAATATATAACGGCAAACTGCCCGACGCTTCCGCTTTTTCCGATCCCGCAATCGTAAAGCAGTACGGCGAACTACTGAATAAAACTCTGTCGAAAATCACGCTCGAAGATACGGTAATGATGCTAAACCAAAAGATTTTCACGGAGATAGCCGTTGACAGAGCGATTTTTTATCTTGCAAAAGACGTTTTTGCGGGCATTTCTTACGAAGGCGAGCTTTTTGAGCTGATTGCAGACACAGACGAAAAAATCTTGCAAAGGCATTTCAAAAAAATATCCGATCTGCTTTACCGTGCAAAGAACAAAGAAAAAAAACACGTTTGGCAATCGGGCGACAAAGAGCGTTTTTACAACACGATAGTAAAGATACGACCGATCGTCTGGCCGCGTCGGAATATGAAAGATACGGGCGATTCATGAATCGCCCGTATATCGCATTTTTTGCACCGCACGGNNNNAAAAATACGTTTTTATCATAAATCATTACGCGATGCGTGCGAGAATAGAAAATCTGTAGAAAAAACATCTGCCGGAGAGCAGCATTGTTCGCACTATGTCCCGTGCATACGGCTTTATCAGCAAACGACCTCGGCGTAGCGTAGCGGCCGCGAGGGAGTGAATGACAGCCTAAATGGCTGTCAGAGCCGAGCGGTGACCGAGCCGCAGCGAGAAATGTCGAACCGGATGCGCTTGCGCAACAGCAGCGACACGAAATCGCCGAATATGTGCAAACCGCCAAGCGTTCTTTTTCGTACTTTTTCTTTCGCGCTGAAAGAAAAAGTACATCTTTCCCACGCGATGCGCGGGAAAGAATCGTCGCGGAAAAAATCCCGTGCGCTTTCGGCGCACGGGATTTTTTCATTTCATCATATCGGCGAGGTCGAGTATGAGCCTCTCGGTCTTTTCCCAGCCGAGACACGGATCGGTTATCGATTTTCCGTACACGCCGCCGTCGACGCTCTGTGCGCCGTCCTCGATGTAGCTTTCTATCATAAAGCCTTTGACCATTTTTTTGATGTCGCCGTTATAATTGCGGCTTTCAAGGACTTCTTTCGCTATCCTCACCTGCTCAAACGGTTTTTTGCCGGAATTTGCGTGATTGGTGTCGATGATGACGGCGGGGTTTGAGAGCCCCTTTGCCATATACGCTTCGCACAGATGAGCGAGGTCTTCGTAATGATAGTTCGGCATCGACTGCCCATGCTTGTTGACGTATCCGCGAAGGATTGCGTGCGCGTACGGGTTGCCTTCGGAATGTGCTTCCCAGCCGCGATAGATGAACGTGTGCTTGTGCTGAGCCGCCGTTATCGAGTTGAGCATGACGGAGATGTCGCCGCTTGTCGGGTTTTTCATTCCGACGGGAACTTCGATGCCGCTCGCCGTTAAGCGATGCTGCTGATTTTCGACCGAACGCGCGCCGACGGCGACGTACGCGAGCATATCGTCGAGATATTTGTGATTTTCGGGGTAGAGCATCTCATCCGCGCACGAAAATCCCGTCTCTTCGAGCGCGCGCATGTGAAGCTTGCGAATCGTGACGATGCCCTTGAACATATCGGGCTTTTCCGTCGGCTCGGGCTGATGAAGCATGCCCTTGTAGCCGTCGCCCGTTGTGCGCGGCTTGTTTGTGTATATGCGCGGAATGATGAATATCTTGTCCGCCACCTTGTCCTGAACGGTGCGCAGCCGCGAGATATAATCGATGACGCTGTCTTCGTGATCGGCGGAACACGGTCCGATGATGAGCAGAAGTTTATCCGTCTCACCGCTGATGATGCTTTTTATCTCTTTGTCGCGCTCCTCGAAAATTTTCTGCATATCGGCGCGCAGAGGGTACATCTTTTTCACTTCCTGCGGTATGGGCAGCTTTTTTTCAAATATCATATTCATAACGTTTTTCCTCTTTTCTACGGTCTTTTATCAAACATTGCGCGCCTCGTTGTCGATATGCGCATTTTTTCTCTCATACCATCGACGTCGCCCTTTTCCAAAAGGTCGCGCAGCGACTCGAATTCTTTTATAAACGTGTCCATCTGGCGCAGCAAGGCGTCCTTGTTGAGCATGAACAACTCGCTCCACATCTCGTCGTTTATGCGCGCTATGCGCGTGAGATCGCGGAACGAGTCGCCCGTATAATCGGCGAGATGCGTGTTGTCCGAACACGTCATAAGGCTCACCGCTATGCAGTGCGTCAGCTGCGACACAAAGCCTATCATCTCGTCGTGCATCTCGGGAGAGAGCACCGACACGTGCTCAAAGCCGAGGGTCCAGCCGAGATCTTTGCACGTCTCTATCGCTTCGGCGGTGTTTTTATCTGTCGGCACGACGATATAGTTCGCGTCGCGGAAGATACTGTCGTCGCTGTTTTCGACGCCGTAAACCTCGCGCCCCGCCATCGGGTGCGCCGCAATGAATTCGACGTCATCGCGCAGTTTGCTTTGAATTTCGTAAACGACGCTCCTCTTGACGCCCGTGACGTCGGTGATAAGAGCCCCCGGCCGTATCAGATGCTGATATTTGTCTATCCATTCGACAAATACCTTCGGGTAAAGCGCGAAAATGATGATATCAGCCTGTCCGACGGCGTTTTCATCCACATCGGTGTACCCTTTGTCGATAATGCCTTTGTCCATTGCATAGTCGATAGCCGCCTGCCTCGGCTCGATCGCCGATACGGGATACTCGCGCTTTTTGAGTGCGCGCGCGTAGCTTCCGCCGATGAGTCCGAGACCGACTATAAGAAATTTTGTTGTTTTTTCAATCTTCATATTTATCCACCTTTGCTCCGAGCGCCGCCAGTTTCTCAAAGAAATCGGGCATACTTTTCGATACGGCTTCGGCGCCGCGTATCTCGCCGCCGAATTTTGTCATAAGCACCGCCAGCGCCATAACGACGCGATGGTCGTTATGCGAGTCGAGAATATCCGTCGGCGAGTGCAGTGTGCTCTTTCTGACGACAACCATTTCGTCGGATATGTCAAATTCAGCTCCGAATTTTTTAAGCTCATCCGTCATCGAAGCGACGCGGTCGCTCTCCTTGATTTTGAGTCGCCTTGTGCCCGTGAACGTCGCGCCGTTTTTTGCCGCCGCGACGGCGAACATAACGGGGCCGAGGTCGGGGCAGTCGCCGAGCGACAGCGTAGGCGCGCCGCTTTCGAGCTTTTTGAAATATTCGCCGTAAATCTTATCTCCCTGACGGCTGTCGGGCGCGAGCGACGTTATCTTCACGTCGCCGCCGAAAAGGTTCAGCGCTTCGAAGAACGCGGCGTTTGAATAGTCGCCTTCGACGGTCGCGCTATGCGCGACGTATTTTTGACTGCCGCGGACATATATCGTGTTATCGCCCGAAAAGCCCGCCTTGACGCCGAATTTTTCGAGCGCGTCAAGCGTCAGATCTATATACGGACGGCTGTCGACGCCGCCTGTGATTATAAGCTTGCTGTCGCCGCCGATCAGCGGCAGAGCAAACAGCATTCCGCTGATAAACTGACTGCTGACGTTTCCGTTCATGACGTACTCGCCGGGCGAGAGCCTGCCGCAAACTTTGACGCGCGCACCGTCGTTTTCAAATACAAAGCCGCGCTCGCGGCACATTTTTTCGTATACGTCGAGCGGGCGGCTAAGCAGCCGTTCGCTTCCCGTGAGCGTCATTTCGCTCCCGGAGAGCAAGCATATAGGTATGAAAAAGCGCAGCGTACTGCCGCACTCGCGGCACCCGAGCACA
>CAJONA010000152.1 GCA_905235755.1 uncultured Clostridia bacterium | reverse complement strand
TGCCGCGGGGGTGCAACGGGGGACAGAGACCGGTTTCGCAGAGGACGGTTTCAGGATAGCTGCCGAATATTACGCGATATTACGCAAATGATAATATCGTGAAATAACAGGTTGTTTTGAAAAATATCGTGTAATATCGCGTAATATCGCGTACTTAGAGGTTCCCCGAAACCGGTCTCTGTCCCCCGTTGCACCCCCGCGGCAGCGGCCTGCCGGCAAGCGCACACATTAAGGGACACTTGAAAAACGGCAGAATGAAATACTATAATTTTCATTGCCGTGCGGCAAAAAAAGAACGCCGCCGCAATTTCTTGCGGCGGCTCTTTTTTCATTCGTTTGCGATCAGATGCTCGTTTCTAAGTGCCATTACTATCAGCGGCACGAGGATTATTTGCAATATTATCCCCGGTATGGCGTTAACAAAATACGCCGTGAAAAATGCAGAGAACGTATAGCTCGTGTTTTTGAATCCCGCAATTATGAACTGTACGAGACCGCCGACTATCCTTCCGCCGATCATAGCCGCTATGAGCGATATGTAGATGAAGCCGTTTTTCTTCGGGAATATCTTATACAGCAGTCCGGCGAGCAGACCGTATACGGCGAGCTCGAACGCCATTGCGACTGCCGTCGGGAAAAGCGGCGGCATTCCGAAAAGTACGGATCGGAGAAGCGGCGCGATAAATCCTACGGGCAGTCCCCATTCCCATCCGCATATAAATCCGCACAACAGGATGGGAAGGTGCATAAGGCTGAACATATTGCCGAGCATTGTGTCGTGCCACGTCAAAAGCGGAAGCAGCATAGCGAGTGCTAAGCAAACGGCTGAATAGGTGAGCTTTAAAATGTTGTTTTTTTTCATGATGATGTCCTTTCAACAAAAAAGATACCGTTTTTCGTGCTGAAAAACAGTATCTTCATGATACATTAAAGTTTATTTTTGACGACTTCTGTCCGTGTGGCCGCTTCATGCCTGCCAAGTATATTTTAACACAAATTTGCGGATTGTCAACCTTTTTCTTCTAAAATCGCACCGATTTTATCGAGCGCGTCGTCGAGCAGCATCGACGTCGACATATTTGACACGCCCGCAACGAGAGTCTCGCATCTGTTCAGCGGAATAAGCACCTTCACGGCGTTGCTCTGCCCAACGGCGACAGCCATTTTCGGCGTTATCTCGCCGAGGAGCGAGTCCGCGACGGTGATGCCGATAGGTCCTACTATTATGTCGGCACTGCGGCAACCGACGACCGCGGCGTTTTCACCCGTCGCGGCGCTGACCTGTCCGCCTTTCATCATGTTCGATGTTGCGATGCTGTTCGTGCCGACCGCCGTTATCTCGGCGGACGGAAAACGCTCGCTTATCATTTTTACAAGTTGACGGCCGATATTGCCGCCCTGACCGTCAATAACGAGTATTTTCATGCGTTTTCTCCGTTCTCACGCGGGATTTTCTTCGTATCCGACTGTTCTGAGGAACCACGCGACGCATTCGTTCATCCAGCCCGCGATGTAAGCCGGCGGTATCTTGGATACGCCGTCGCCGAGCAAGCGAGTCGCGCGCGACAGCCCGTGTCCGCCCTCCGGGAAGATGCTCGCCATAAACGGGATCTTGTGCTTTGACAGCGCGTTCATGGCGATGATCGTGCCCTCAACGGGGACGATGTCGTCGGTACATGTGTGCCAGATGTACGTCGGCGGCGTGTGCTCGCCGACGATGTTTTCGTACGACAGCCTCTCTTTGAGCGCCGCGTCGTCGGCTCTGTCTCCGAGCAGATTGTTGACCGACCACAAATTCGTCGGCCCGACGAAAGTCAGCACGGGATAGCCGAGCGCGGACGCGTTCGGGCGAAGATTTTCCTTTTTCACACCGAGGATATCGGCGTAATTCTCGGTATACCAGAGTCCCGCCGCATAGCTGCCCGCGAGGTGGCCGCCGGCAGAAAAACCGATGACGCCTATCGCGTTTTTGTCGATGCGGTATTTATCGGCATTCGTTCTGACGTAATCGAACGCCGCCGAAAGCTGCAGGTGCTGCGCCGGGTATCGCGCCGCGGGAACGTCGCGGCACGTCGAATATTGAAGTATAAAGCACTGAACGCCCGCCGCCATAAATGACGCCATTATCGGCTCCGACTCGCATTTTGAGCACATCGCGTACCCTCCGCCGGGGCAAATTATCATCGCGGGATATTTTTTTGTATCGGCGTCGTTTTCCGTATCACAGCAGTAGACGTCGAGTCTGCATTCGTGTGTCAAAGCGGGGTAAATTTCATTCAAATTTATTTTTTCGTATACCATTTTTCGTTTCCTCTGATATTTTTTTACAAATAATATAAATAATATATCAAAATAAAGCGTTTATGTCAAGATTTTTTTCTTTCACGCTTGACATCGCGGACAATTTCGGGTATATTTGATTTTGTTTCAATTCATTTATTCTTTCGAGGCAAAAATGAAACTGACATATCTGAAAAAAATCACACTTGCGATATGCGGCATAATGGTCTACGCTTTTGGCGTCGTTCTTATAATAAAAGCGGACGTCGGACTGGCTCCGTGGGACATGTTTTTTCTGTCAATAGCCGGAAAACTCGGCGTTTCGTACGGGGCAGTAGCCATTCCCGTGAACGTGATCGTCCTCGCGTGCGCGTTGCTTTTGCGTGAGAAAATCGGGCTTGCTACGGTCATCGACACCATTCTCAGCGGCGTTTTTGTCGACGTTTTCACGGCTATACTGAAATTCGATACGCCAAACTCGTATGTACTGCGATATGCGATGCTCATCGGCGGCATGGTAGTGATGAGCTTCGCGGTCTTTCTTTATATGAGCGCGGCGATCGGTTGCGGACCAAAGGACTCGCTTATGGTCGGCGTAGGAAAACGGCTGAAAAAAATTCCCGTCGGAATAGCGCGCGTGTTCATCGACGGCACCGTTTTCATCATAGGATTTATCATCGACCGCTCTTTGGCAGGAATAGGAACGGCTGTCGTAGCTTTCGGATTCGGACTGATAATGGCGGCTATGTATGCGCTGATAAAATTCGAGCCGAAAAAGATTGCACACGAAAATATCGTTCAGAGCGTGAAAAACATATTATGCACCGAGAAAAAAACTTAAATTTTGCGTTTTTTTCAAATTTATTATTGACACGATGATGTTTTTGTGCTATTATAACGGTACAAAAACGCGGATTTAGCTCATTTGGTAGAGCGCGACCTTGCCAAGGTCGAGGTGGCGGGTTCGAGCCCCGTAATCCGCTCCATAGAAAATCCCGATGATTGCTTGATTATCGGGATTTTTTCTTTTTCTTGTCCGCTGTTTGTCCGCTATGTTGCGCTTTTTGTATCTTTCAATATGTTTTCTTTTGCTTTGAATTCCAGCGCGTTTTCGATTGTCTCGGACGCTCTTGCCTGAGCTTTTTGGAACATATGCGAGTAGATGTTGAGCGTGGTTGACGAACTGCTGTGTCCGAGCGTACGCGAGACTGTTGTAACGTCAATGCCTCCCGTTATGAGTACCGACGCGACAAAGTGACGGAAAGAGTGCAGCCCATAGAAGTTGAATCCGTTTCTCTTGCAAAACTTTTTCAGCCAGTCATAAGGCGCGCCGTAACCCATTTCGCCGCCGAGTTCCCCGGTGAAAATCCTTTCCGTCGGTATCCACTTCGAGCCGTACATAGCGGCTTTTTCTTTTTGGTCTTCCCGTAACTCTTTTAACATCTCAACGACCTTGCCGGAAATCTTGGCTTTGATCCTTTTGTTTTCGGCGTATCGGTATATGTACCGTGACGCGACGTGTGATTTGATGTTCGATTGACGCTTACAATACAGTTATCAAAATCAACGTCGCTCCATTCAAGACCGAGCATCTCGCCTTTTCTGAAACCGCTGTATGCAAGAAGGTAAAAGAATACCTTGTACCTTATCGGCTCGCTTTCGAGCGCAGCAAGCAATTTTATCATCTCTTCCTCTGAATAAATCTGTTTTTCTTTCGCTTCGCCTTTCGGGACGCTGATTTTGCGGCAAATATTGTCGGGCAGCATTTCCATTTTGACCGCATAATTCAAAACTCCCGAGATAAACCCCAGATGATTTTTGATCGTCTTTTGCGAAAGCGGTGCGCCTGTTTTCATATTCGCGCCCTTTTGTGCAAGGGAATTGATATACATCTGAATCTGCCTTGCGGTGAGCTTGTTCAGCGGTGTTTCGCCTATCGAATTACATACCCTTTCGGATACTATGTAAAGTTTGTCGATAGTGGTGTTCTTCAGATTCAGTTTTGCGTATTCCTCAAACCACAAATCGACAAATTCTTTGAACTTAACAGATGCACTGATACATTCTTCTTTGCATCTGTTTTCAAACAAGACTGCTTGCCGTTCAAGCTCTTTATGAATCTGCCGCTTTGTCATTTTATCGTCGGGGGTCCAAGTCATTGATTTTTCGATATGCTTGCCGTTTGCATATCCGAGCGACGCCCTGATAAGATATGTTATTTTATTGTTTTTTCCTATTCTTTGTTTTATTGTTGCCATAATATCCCTCCTAATACTACGGCATACCTCTGCGTAAACATAATTCTACCTCCGATTTGCCGCAATGTCAAGATGTACTCAGGGTTCATCATTT
>CAJONA010000151.1 GCA_905235755.1 uncultured Clostridia bacterium | reverse complement strand
TTTGCAACAACATTGTAAATTATTAATATGCATATTAATAAAAGATGACACTTTTTTCAATAGTAAATTATTAGAAAAAACTTTTGAAGGCATAAAAAACAATATAAAAGATTTGCAACAAATTTCAATAGGGCCCGAAAATATTTTAATCAGTGTTTTTTTTAACGAATCGAAAAACTACTCTGTATTTGATGAACAAAGCATGAATGAATTAAATGACAATTCAGAAAATATAATAGCCGAAAAAGTATTTGCTTGTGATGAGCAAAATATTAATGTGCATTGCATCACAAAAAAGAATTATTTTTCAGATATGAAAATATTACAATTTTATTATACTTTTATACTAACAAAAATAAGAATCGACAATGGAATTATTTTTTCTTCTGTTATCACTGCAGGGGTTTCTCCGAGTCCAAAAAGCTTAATTAGTCTCACGAAAATGGCATTTCATATGAGGAATGAACACGCTGTGGTCGTTCCAATGTTGGAAGATGAGGATAAAGGTGGCTTTTTTTTGCTATCGCGACGCCGTCGCAGCCTGTTTTTTCAAACATATTTATCGCGTCGGCGGCGGAGAAGATATCTCCGTTGCCGATGACCGGTATTTTTACGGCGTCTTTTACTTTTTTGATGTAGCTGATGTCGACGCCGGGCGCGTAAAGCTGCGTTCGCGTGCGCGCATGAACGCACACGGCGGAAGCTCCCGCCGCCTCGACGCATTTTGCGGCGTCAACGACGTTTATCGAACTCATGTCCCAGCCCAGCCTCATTTTAACGGTCACGGGAACGCTCGACGCGAGAACTGTTTTTTCGACGATCTTTGATAGCAGCGGCAGGTCTTTCATCAGCGCCGAGCCCTCTCCGTTCGACACTATCTTGTGCACGGGACAGCCCGCGTTTATATCTATCGCAGACGGCATCACACCGTCTTTTTTTGCGTCGTCGAGTATTTTTTTTGCCGCCTCCGCCATAAATTCCGGCTCGGAACCGAAAAGCTGCACCGCCATCGGCACCTCCTCGGGCGTTATTTTGGCGAGCGTCGGCGTTTTCTTGTCGCCGTAGCATATCGCTTTCGCCGAGACCATTTCGGAGCAGAGATAGTCTGCGCCGTGCTTTTTGCATATACTTCTGAACGCATGATCGCCGTCTCCCGCCATGGGCGCGAGCCAGAGATCGCCGTATTCTTTATCGCCGACAGTAACAGTTCGTTTCATTTTCGCACTCCTTTTTCTATATCATACATCAAAAGACGCTCCGTGTAAAGAAAAAATTTCATTCCTATGCAAAATCATGCTTATATTTCGCTTTTTTGCTTGCAAAAATAATATTATTATGATATAATAACTATGATTGGAAAATTTTACTCTCGCGCGGCTTTCGGGCGGCGTGAGCGCATTGACGGAAAGGCTGAAAATGAAAAGATATATATTCGGAGGAAAGATAAACAGGGCGCGCACGGAAAGCTACGACGTCGTTATAATCGGCAGCGGCATAGCTGGACTTTACGCCGCTATCCATATAGATCCGAGACTTAAAACAGCCGTCATAACAAAGACGGCTATCGAGCGTTCGAACTCATGGCTCGCGCAGGGCGGCATAGCGTCTGTCATCGCGCCCGACGATCTTTATTCATCGCACGTCGAGGACACGCTCAAAGCGGGCGCGGGGCTGTGCGACAGGCGCGCGGTGGAGCTTCTCGTCGAGGAGGGACCGCGCGATATCCGCGAGCTCATCGACCTCGCCGTGCCATTTGACCGCAACCCCGAAGGCGAGCTTGAAATAACGCGCGAGGGCGGCCATTCGAGACGAAGGATAGTGCATTGCTGCGGCGACGCGACGGGCAGGGAAACGACGCGCCGCCTCGGCGAAATAGTCCTCGAACGCAAGCATATAAACGTGTTTTTCGAGACTTATCTTGTAGATATCATAACCGACGGAGACGGCGTTTGCGGCGTCGTCGTCTGGGACGGCGAGGCGCGCATAATAAAATGCTCGAACATCATCATTGCCACGGGCGGCGCGGGGCATCTGTATCTGTCTACGACAAATCCGAAGGGCGCGACGGGAGACGGGATCGGCGCGGCATACCGCGCGGGCGCCGAAGTGTTCGGTATGGAGCTCGTCCAGTTTCATCCGACGACGCTTTGCTCAAAAGGCGATCCCGAGCGCGCGTTCCTTATCTCGGAAGCGGTGCGCGGCGAGGGCGGAATACTCAAAAACAGGAGCGGCGATGCGTTTATGCAGGGCGTGCATCCGCTCGCGGATCTCGCTCCGCGCGACATCGTGACGCGCGCGATAATCAACGAGATGGATCGCACGCACAGCGACAGGGTATATCTCGACGTTTCGTCGATGAGCGAGGAGTTTTTCGCTCACCGTTTCCCGACGATATTCGACGAATGCCGCCGCCGCGGGATCGACGTGCCGATCGAGCGCATTCCCGTGCGCCCGGCGCAGCACTATATGATGGGCGGCATAAAGACGGATCTTTTCGGAATGAGCAATGTTGACGGCATATACGCGTGCGGCGAGTCGTCATCGACGGGCGTCCACGGCGCGAACCGCCTGGCGAGCAATTCGATGCTCGAATGTCTCGTGTTCGGCAGGCGTTCGGCGGAGCATATCGTCGAAAACTTCCGCCCCGAGCGCGATTTTGACATCGACGCAGTGTCGGATTCGGGCAAGGTGAAACTCGGCGGCGCGGAGATACGCTATAAAAAGGAAAAACTGCGCGAGGCCGTTTCGGAATACGCGGGCCCCGTCAGAACGCCGAGCGGACTGAAAACGGGCGCAAAGCTGATAGGCGATATGATGGCGGAGGCGGACGAGCTCGTGCTTGAAAACGAAAACGAACTCGAATATTACAATATGGTTTTGACGGCAAAGCTGATAATCGACGGCGCGCTGAACAGAAAAGAAAGCATCGGCGCGCATTATATAGCGGAGGACAAATGATGAACAAAACGGAAATACCGGGACTTGACGAACTCATCGGGCGCGCGCTCGACGAAGATATAGGGACGTGCGACATCACGACGGCTGCGACAGTTCCAGAGGACGCCGTCATCGAGGGCAGCCACGGACAGGAGGAGCCGGAGGAAGCAGCGGACAAAGACGCCGAGTAATATTGAGATATGAGGGGTAAGGGACACGTTATCCCTTGCCCTTTTCTTTAACGAAAAACCGAATTCATTTCATTATACGAGAAAGAGGGAAAATATTTATGGCACAGATTACGGCGGCAATGGTAAAAGAACTTCGCGAGATGACGGGCGCGGGTATGATGGACTGCAAGAAGGC
>CAJONA010000150.1 GCA_905235755.1 uncultured Clostridia bacterium | reverse complement strand
GAGAAACACCGCCTGCATAAGCGCGCTCATTATGAGCATGCCGCAAGACACATACAACGTTTCTTTTTTTACCGTGGCGTCTATCTTCATTTTTACGCTCCCTTTTTGAAAACTATCGTTTTTATTATATTACAAACCTTTATTTTTTTCAAGTGAAATGAGCAATAAATTATTCCGAAAAATGCAATATTTTATTTTACCGCGCCTGATGAGCGCTCTTTTCACGTTTGACGGCTTTTTTTCGCTTTGTTTTCGGCTTTTTTACCATGATCTGACTGCTCTCGTCCCAGATGACGACGTTCTCGCGTGTAAACATCCGTCCGTCGCGCGTCACGGAGGCGGTGACGGTAACGGTCGTCAGCGAGCCGTCGTCAGCGGCGGATGAAAAGAGCGATATTTTGTCGGGACGCACTCGGCGGCGCTCGGCGGCTCTCATTTTCGAAACGGCGTCGGCGCGCGCTCTCGCGTAAATACGCGCGCGTTCGAGGAATTTCTCCTCCGCCTCGCCGATCACATCCGCAAGCTTGCCGTCGAATTCCGCCCCCCGCCGAACTTCGATGACAGCCGCAAGCGTTCCGCGCGCCTCAAATCTTTCCTTTATCATATTTCCCCCGCTTTGTCTTTATCTTTTATATTCTATTCAAAAACAGCACGTCAAATTACAAATAAGGATGCCGCCGTTTGAGCGCTTACGTTTATAAAAAACAGATCCGCCATAACATTGCTGTTTAGACGGATCCTAAGAGAAATCAAAAATATAAATATACGTTTATCAGTCGTTATACTGATTTTGATTGTTTCTGTTGTTCTGATCGTTCTCGTTATTCTGATTGTTCTTGTTGTTCTGATTGTTCTTGTTGTTCTGATTGTTCTTGTTATTCTTGTTGTTCTGATTGTTCTGATCGTACTGGCTATTCTGGTTGCTCTGATCGTACTGACTATTCTGATTGCTCTGATCGTACTGGCTATTCTGATTGCTCTGATCGTACCGGTTGTTACGGTTGTTCTGATCGTTACGGTTGTTCTGATTGTTCATTATTTTTCACCTCCTTATTCGTTACGAGAATAGTTTGCCTTGTTTCGATCAAAAATATACAATACAATAAAAGATCGAAAGGAAAAATAATCTTGCTTTTAATAAAAAAAGGTCTTGTATACACGATGGAAACAAGCGTCCCCGTGATAACGGACATTCTTATAAAGGACGGAAAAATTTTCAAAATCGAAGAAAACATCAAGCCAACAAATGAAACGGATGTCATCGACGCCTCCGGAATGCTCGTGTTCCCCGGATTTATCGACGCGCACAGCCACATCGGCATCGCGGAGGAAAAAAAGAGCGGGCAGGTCGATCAAAGCAACGAAGGCACAGAGCCCGTCACGCCGTGCTTGCGCGCCATCGACGCGATAAACCCGATGGACAGCGCTTTTCACAATGCCATCGCGGCGGGGATAACGGGAGTTATGGTCGGCCCGGGAAGCTCCAACGCCATAGGCGGTCAATTTGCATTTATAAAAACCGACGGGCGATGTGTCGACGATATGATCGTTTTGGCTCCGGCGGCGATAAAGATCGCGTTCGGCGAAAATCCGATGACAAATTACGGCACAAACGGGAATATGCCCTCGACAAGGATGGGCATTGCGTCGCTCATCAGGGAGGAGTTGTTTTTGGCAAAACAATACTTCGACGCGGAAAAAAACGGCACGATACAAAAATCGTTCGGCATGGAATGTTATCGGGAACTATTCGAGGGTAAGATACCGCTCAAAGCGCACGTGCACAGAACGGACGATATTTCCACCGCCGTCAGGATAGCGAAAGAGTTCGGTCTCGGGCTCACGCTCGATCATTGCACGGAGGGACATCTCATCGCGGAAAAGATAGCCGAGAGCGGATTTCCCGCGATAGTCGGGCCGTCGCTCGCCTCTCGCACAAAGGATGAGGTCGCCCTGTCGGATTTCAAGACCGCCGGCATACTTCAAAAAGCGGGCGTAACGGTTGCGCTGACGACGGATCATCCCGTTTCGCGTATTCAATATTTGCCATTATGCGCCGCTCTTGCGGTCAAGGAAGGAATGGATGAATTCGGCGCGCTGCGCGCCATAACGATCGACGCGGCGCGCATTTGCCGCGTTGACGACAGGCTGGGCAGCATCAAGGTCGGAAAAGACGCAGACGTCGTGATATTTGACGGCCATCCGTTTGAGATATCGTCTTCCGTATTTGCGACTGTTATCAACGGAAAAATCGTTTGGAAAAAAGATAAATAATGCGCGCCGCACACGGCGCAAAACAAAAAGCGCCCGCGCAGGCGCTTTTTCTTTTGGATCGTCTTTGTTCAGTCGTCTTTTTTAAAAAACAAAATATCTTCCACGCCGCAGTCCAAAATCGTGCAAAGATCGTTCAGCGTGACCGTGCTGATCGGCTTATTGTGCTTCAATCTGTCAAGCAGACTGCGGCTCATTCCGTAATTGTTTATCAGCTTGTACGTCGATATCCCCTTTTTCTTCAGCGTTTCATAAAACGGCTCGTAAGTTATCATAACAGTACCTTCCCATAATATTATTTTATTTTTAATTTATGATATTATGGTAAAATATACTCTGCATATAAGCAATTGTCGATAAAAAGAGTATGTGGCAATTTTTGATATTTTTTTGTAAATTTATGCTCTACATATTGACAATTGTCTTTTTATAGAGTATAATCGAATCGGTTAATATCCAAAATATTTTTAAAGGAGAATTACAATGAGCAAAAACAACAAAAAAGGCTTTACAATCGTAGAGCTTGTAATCGTCATCGCTATTATAGCGATCCTCGCGGCGGTGCTTATCCCGACGTTCTCGAACGTAATCAAGAGAGCGAACGAATCCGCAGACATTCAAGCGGTCAGAAACATGAACACGTATTTGGCTATCGAAGATGCACGCAAAGGCGGGCTGACAATATCTGACGTCTACGCCGTACTTGGCGCGCAGGGATTATCGGTCAAAGATTATAAACCGCTGTATGATTCTATGATCAGAATGACAACCGCATAGTTTATACCGATATGGATTACACAATCATTTTCGGTAACGACGAGGGAAAGACTAACACGGAGCTCGGACACACATGGCTCTCTTTGAACGGTGAAATTGCATCTAAAACCGTTACAATTACAGACGGCAGTGCAACGATCAGTACAGCTGAGGAGCTTTATTATCTGCTCTCTGAGCCCAATTGCCATGGTGCGAAAACCATCACGTTAACTGCGGATATTGACGCAATGGGCGCCAACATTGAGGTCGATTTTGCTGCAAATTCCGGTACGGTAACTATTAACGGAAACAGCCATACGCTTTCAAATGTTGTACAAAACACTTACAAAGAAGTCGGCACAGGAGTTAATAACGGCAAAGTTTACATTTCGGGATTCGTTCCCCAGGTCCTCTCAGGAACAAATGTTGAAATTTCAAATATTACATTTAAAGATTGCACATTCGGTGATTTGGGAACAGGCATGGTCGGAATAGTCGGTAAAGTTGATCGTGGAACTTTAACGATGAACAATGTGGATATCATTGATACCACTTTCAACGGAAACAACAAAGTCGGTTCTTTTGTGGGGTTCATTAACGGTGGTTCAACAGTAACAATTGACGAAAATTGCAGTCTTAAAAATGTAGTCATCAATTCGTCAAAAGGAGAATCCGGCAAATTAGTAGGATCTATCGCAAACGTTGGCTCAAATATCGTAATCAAGAAAGCCGTTCAAACGAGTATGGACAACGTCGCTTTAAATCATGTTGCATACAGTAACTATACAATTTACAGAGGGAAAGTTACACTTGTTACGGCAAATTTATCCGGCGCAACGCAGGAATTGATTGACCGTCTTTCGGGATTAATTTTAAAACCGGAAGCAGATTTCAGACCGTTTAGTGATGATGCGCTGTACACACTTTACAACACTTCTCCAAGCGCATCGCATATTTTAACTATCAATGGCGAACAAATGAATTATTTTAACAATAATAACGACAATGAAAAAATAGTTGTTAGTGTAGAAGGTTACAATGAAAATATAACATTGGCAAATAAATGTTGGTATATCGGTTTGGAGTTGGCAGATAATTAAAATCAAAAGCTATAAAAATCAGTATCATATAAAACAAAAGCACCCTGTCGGGTGCTTTTGTTTTGGTGCTCTTTTCTCGGCAGTCGCATATATTTTTCACGCGCATGGATAAACCATGCTTCTGAAAAATATTGCTTTGTGCCGATCGCTGCGTAAAAACAGCATAACATGCTGTTTTTCCTTGCTCGCAGAGAGCCGCCGCACGCTGCGCGTGCTGTCGGCTCTGCTCAAAAAACACCAAGCGCAAGGCGGTCTTTTTGTTTTGGTGCTCCATCGGAGAGTCGAACTCCGGACACCATGATTAAAAGTAAAAAACTTCCGTCAGCGCAGAAAATCCGTCACGCACTATCAAAAGCATTTCCTTCAAAAGCCGTGGCGTCGTGAAACGCCGTCGCTCTCATTACCGCCGAGACGGCGGTCGACGTCAGCAATGCCCCTTGCGGGCTTTGGTGGCGTCGCTCGTTCAGTTGATGCTTGCGGCGACCGAAAATCTCTCGGATTGCAGAAAAATACGGCTACGCACTTACCGCCATTCGAGCTTTTTCTGCGTATATTCATCTTCTTCGGTGAGCTTTGGCTTATATTTTTCGCCTTTGCTTTTCGCTTCTTTCATTTCCGAAAGCGAATATCCGTTTACTCTTGTTTTTTCAATGTCCGCATAAAAAGCCTTTGGCTCTGGATGAAAACCCGATAACCAATCAATTGAAACATTATAAAACACTGCAATTTGTGCAAGTTTAAATATGTTTACCGAATATCCCTCTTTTTCATATCTCCAATATTCTCTTTGAGAGAGTTTTAAAACATCAGCAAGCTCTTTTTGTGTAAGCTCGTTATCGGTACGAAGCTTTTTTATTTTTGCGTTTGTCGATTCGTATATATACTCATCTCCTCCGTTTGCAGGTAATAATTTAAGAGCATACTCACGACCTTTGGAAACCTCGATTGTTCTGAACCGTGCATACTGTTCATCGTTTGTCATTGTTTGAATAATAATGAGGTTTGGAATGTTCTGCATAAAATTCTCCTAAAAAATTTCAAAAAACATCTTGACAAAATGACATATGTGTCATATAATTTATATGACAGATGTGTCATATTCTTTTTACGGCATATGTGTCATAAATAAGTATATCACTTTCGCGCGTTTCTGTCAAGCACGTGCGGCAAATTTGCCGAGAGGGGCGCGGGGAGAGAGTGCGAAGCTCTCCCCGCAAAGCTCGGCGGGAAGAAACGGCGAAGCTGATATATATACTTGACTAAGTATCATAAATCGGGAAAGGAGTAGAGAATGAATTACGAAAAAATTTATGTTTGCAATTATGGAACACTGCGAATGTTCAACGCAGACGATTACAAATTATCGTGCATGCGCTATAGATTTATAAAGAATTCCGAGCCAAAATTCTATACTCCGAAAGGAAATGCGGGAAACGACGAAAAGCTCGAAAACAATATCAGTCGAACAAAGTCGCGCATAATCGAGCTTGGCAAATGCAACGACTGGGATTTGTTTGTTACGCTCACACTCAACCCGAATAAATATGACAGAAAAAACCTCGGCAAATTCATAAGCGACCTTTCGCAGTTGATAAGAGACGAGCGAAAGAAAGGTTATGACATAAAATATCTGCTGATACCCGAAAGACACAAGGACGGGTGTTGGCATATGCACGGATTTATTCACGGTCTCCCGATAGAAAAACTTCACGAATTCACTTTGTCGGAACGTCTCCCGAAGAAAATCATTGACAAGCTGAAAAACGGAAAGCGCGTTTTCACTTGGGAAAAGTACGCCGATAAATTCGGATATGCGGACATAGAACTTATTCAAAGCAAAGATGCCGCCTCTGCGTATATATCAAAGTATATAACAAAAGATTTGATATCTTCCGTGAAAGAACTCAATGCGCACGCTTTTTATGCCTCAAAGGGCTTGAAATCGTCCGAGATAATACATCAAGGCGCAGTGCTTAAAATAATCGAAAATCCTACATATGAAAATGATTATGTATCGGTGAAATGGTTTAAAGATGTTGCCAAAGCTCTTCAATACTTCGAGGTTTGAATATGAACAGAAAAGACGCTCTTGAAGAATTCTTCCTCGACCAAAAACTACGAGGCAATTCAAAACTCACAACCGAATATTATGAACGCGCTCTCCGCTTTTTTTACGACTTTGTGGGCGATATAGATACAAACGAAATAACGCTTATCACTTGCAAAAGATATGTCGTTCATCTGCAAGAAGACCCCACAAAAAGCACCGTAACGGTTCAATCATACGTCAGAGCTTTGCGAGCATATCTCAAATGGCTATACGACAACGAATACATAGAAAAGAATATCCCCGAAAAATTGAAACTGCCAAAGGCACAATTCAAAGTGCAGGATATTCTCACCGAAGATGAAATTCAAAACTTGCTTTCTTGCTTTGACGAAAACACCTTTGAGGGATTGCGAAACCTTTGTATGATCTCTTTCATGCTCGGCAGCGGTTTAAGACTTAACGAAGTTATCACAATGCAAAAAGCGCACGTCCACGTAGACGCAGGATATGCGATAGTGAACGGCAAAGGAAACAAGCAAAGGAACGTTCCCATAAGCGAATTCACAAAGGAAAAACTCGAAAAATTCGAGCGTATCCGTCCCAACACAAAACTTATGTTCACGCAGAGCGACGGAAAAGAGCTTTCGCGGAATACGATGAAAGACATTTTCCGCAAGCTCAAAATAAAAACTGGAATTCCTCGGCTTCACGCTCACTTGCTCCGTCATACGTTTGCGACGATGTATCTCGGCAACGGCGGCAATATATACACTTTGCAAACGATTTTAGGGCATACATCGCTTGAAATGGTAAAAAAATATCTTCATATTTCTCCACAATATGTCGTCGCAAATTTCGCCTCTTTTTCGCCTTTAGACGTGAAAAAAGCAGACACCATGATTTTTGGCAAGTGAAAAAATGATGTAAAAACCGAACAATAAAAAAGCCGAAATATCTCGAAGATATCTCGGCTTTTTTGGTGCTCCATCGGAGAGTCGAACTCCGGACACCATGATTAAAAGTCATGTGCTCTACCTACTGAGCTAATGGGGCAAAGAAAATTTGCTTAACTATAATATCACAACTTTATTTTTTTGTCAATATTTTTTTGCTTTTTTGTGTCAAAAAACTTTATAATATCCAAAAACCGTTGAAAAATCCGACATTTGTGGTATAATATTATCATCATATGGCACGCAAGGAGCGATACAAGTGGATACTGTTCTTCTTATTATTATGATTGTCGCGGTCGTCGTCGTTTTATTCATTGCCATGCTGTTTATTTTTATGATCTACGGCATTGCGCGCAACGACAGGCACGGCGGATTTTACTACGACAGAGAATATGTGGAAAATTCCGATTGGCTTCCAAAAGAATGTTTTGAATCTATCATCAAGGGCGCGACGTGGATACGCGACGCCGAAGCGGAGGACATATATATAACGAGCTTCGACGGGCTGAAACTTCACGCGCGGCTCATCTGCCCGTCGAATCCGATAGGCTCTATCGTGATGTGCCACGGCTACCGCTCGTCGGGCTACAACGATTTTTCAAGCTACGCCGAATTTGTCTACAACAAAGGCTATCGCCTGCTCATGATCGACCAGCGCGCCACGCAAAAAAGCGAGGGCAAATACATAGGCATGGGCGTGCTCGAAAGATATGACTGCGCCAAATGGGCGGAGCTTGTCGCAGAGCGTTTTCCGGGCGAACCTATCTTCCTGCAAGGCGTTTCGATGGGCGCGTCGACGGTGCTTATGGCGACGGGACTGGATCTTCCCAAAGAGGTGCGCGGCGTCCTCGCCGACAGCGGCTTCACTTCTCCGCGCGAGATATTCGGATGCGTCCTCAAAGCGAATTTTCACCTTCCGAAAGAGCCGATCATGACGTTTGTGTG
This sequence comes from uncultured Clostridia bacterium, assembly GCA_905235755.1. Lineage (GTDB taxonomy): Bacteria > Bacillota > Clostridia > Oscillospirales > CAG-272 > RGIG6816. The sequence continues at coordinate 2,457 of CAJONA010000150.1, read as the reverse complement.
CCTGCTTATCAAGGCGTTCGCAAAATATGACTGCAACTACTCCGCCGAGGACGCGCTGAAAGACAACAAGCTGCCCGTGCTTTTCGTTCACGGCGAGGCCGACGATTTCGTACCGCATTATATGAGCGAGAAAAACATCGCCGCCGCAAAAAATTGTTATACGAAATTTGTTTCCGTTCCGGGCGCCGCGCACGCGCAGAGCTATCTTATTCAAACGGAACGCTGTCAAAAAGAAGTAACGGAATTTTTGGAGGCGTTCAAAGACGTGGAGGTTAGCTGAAAAATGAAGATTTTTGAGAAAATTATGAGAGTTATCCGCTCGTACATCGGGCATCTCGGCGTATATTTCACCTTGACCGTGCTGTTGCTGAACGCGCTCGGCGGCGCTTCGCGCACGTTCTCGCCAGACTATTTCGGGATAGCCGTGCTTTTTGCGGCGCTTCTCGCACTGTGCGACTTTATACTCGATTTAAAGATGATCCCGTCGCTTTTGGCAAGATCGGCAATACACGCCGTGTTTGCCACGCTTTCGTTCACCACATACGACATCAAGGCCGACTTCATCAGCTTCGGCATAGGATACCACATAAAGCACAAATACTACCTGCCACGCCATGAAAAGAAACCTCATCGCAGCCCTGTCTATCCTCGTTAGCCTGACTTTGGCCTCATGCAGCAAGTTCACGAATGGCGAGCCCGTTACCGAACAACGTAGCGTGGACCAGCCTTTCCATAATATTAGCATGTACAACAACGTGAATGTCAAGCTGGAGCAAAGCAGCCATCCACGACTCGAGCTTACCTGCCCAAAGAACCTCATCGACAAAGTGACCACCGAAGTGGTTGGCGACACCTTGTTCATCAAAAACGAGAACAACTTCAACTGGCTCCGCAGCTTCGACTACCGCATCGACCTCACCGTGTATTACGACAGTTTGCGCGAGGTGAACTATGCCTCCATTGGCGAATTGAAAAGCATCGACACGATCAGGGGCGTCTATGAGCTGCAACTCGACACCGTCGTCGAAAACGACGACACCATTGTCAACGAAGCCTATGTCCCCATCTTCTACCTCAACATCAACGAAGGCTGCGGCGACATTGACCTGACCTTGCATTGCAGCGTGGTGAAAAACAACTTCGGCAACGGCACTTCCAAAGTGACCTTGAGAGGCAAGTCGGCCTATGCGGAAATCATCATGCGAAGCTATGGTGTAGTCCACGCCGAAGAGCTCAACTCCAACTTCGTCAGGGTTCAGTCGCACTCACCCAATGATGCCTATGTTTGGGCCAGGTCAAAACTCACCGTCTGGCTCTATAGTGTCGGCAATGTTTACTACAAAGGCGAACCAGAAATCATTCAGGAAGCGGTAACAGGCGGAGGAAAATTAATCCCTATGCAAGAATAAATGAAAAAACACTTCAGTTTGGTACAAAATTTGTATGATTTCAAGCGAAACAAACCCTATTTAACGAACCAACAAACACCTTAATACCATGAAAACGTTCAAGATTTTACCGATTGTCGCCCTGTTTGCCATCGCAAGCTGCTCATCGAACAAGCAAATGGCTCGCGACGATGTTTACTACTCGCCCTACGGCAACCAAGGTCGTTACGCAACGGCTGGCAACGGCTCATACGTTACGCCTAAGGTCAGCAGCAACTCGGAATACGACTACCAAGCCTACTATTCCGACAGCAAGAACTATGTCAGCAATGCCGACCCCGTCTATCAAACCACCGAAACGGTGACCGACACCAACGGTGTTGTTTACACCACCACCGAAACCTACTATGATGCCGACTATGCAGCCCGCATCAAGCGTTTCGGAAGCCAAGCTTCGTCGTCGCGCAGCTATTATGACGACTACTACACCGGCGGTGGCGACACCTACATCTATGTGAACAACTACGACCCGTTCTATTGGGACTACTACCCCAGCGTCTATGTGGGCTGGAATTGGGGCTACCGTCCCTATTGGAGCAGCTACTGGAGTTGGAACTACTATTGGGGCTATCCCTACTACTATTCCTACTGGGGTTGGAGCCCTTACTGGTCCTATGGCTGGCACAACAGCTACTGGCATCACCACCATAATCACCACTACCACGACTGGCATCACCACGGCAGTTACAACGGCAGCTTCGGCAACTATGTGGCCAGCGTCAGACGCAATGGCAATGGCGGATCGATGAGTTACAACATGCCTAACGGAGGTCGAAACGGTGCCAACGTCGGCAACGGCCGCACCAACGGCTCGATGAGCGGAACGACCACAGCCTCACGCCCCACCACTGGCAGCATGAGCAACTCCCTCTCAGGAAGAACCAGTTCCACCAATGCCTCGGCCAGACCCAGCAGCAGCACACGACCCACTGTGGGTACACAAGATCGCACGGGCACCACGGCCAGCAGGCCAAGCGTTAGCTCGCGCCCCAGCGCCAGCAGCTCAACC
>CAJONA010000149.1 GCA_905235755.1 uncultured Clostridia bacterium | reverse complement strand
CGGACGTTTCTCTTATCTTTCTCGTCAGCCCGATGACTCCCATTGTCGAGCCGTTTATCGGCTCTCTTTGCGGCGCGAGCGGCATATCGGTCAGCACTGTCGAAAAGCGCACGCGCGGACCGTATTCCTCCGTGATGAGAAGCCCGTTCTTGCCGATATATCCGAGGCCGGAAAGGAGCGCGCCCGTTTTGTGCGGGAATATCCCGCGATATTCGCTCTTTGCGTACGGAGTGCTTTGCGACGCGGCGACGGGAAGCGCGCGATATCCGTGCGCCTCGATGAGATCGACGGCGTCGAGTGCGAGCAGGTCGAGCTTTGTGTTCGTTATTCTGTAATGCTGAAAATACGACATCGTCGGCGCGCCGTCGATTGTGTCGACGACGGTGTCGGATAGCTTTCGCGCGATCGTCAATGCATATTTGAATTCGGGAAAATCCGGCGACGGCGCGCTTTCAATGCACGAAAAGCCCACAAGGCTCGCACCGTGGGATATAAGCATTTCTTCAAGTTCTTTTTCAAACATATGCGCCTCCGAAATCGTATTTGCGCTTATATTATATATGTCTTACGCCGAAAATGCAAGTCCTTGCTTGACAAAACGAGCTTTTTTCGGTATAATTATCGCAAATTTACCTTTTAGGAGCAGGATATGAAATTTGAAGAGAAAAAAATAACGCTCAAAGACGGCACGACGGTACTTTTCCGCTCACCGACTGTTGACGACGCCGCGGCGCTGCTCGACTTTCTCCGCGCCATTTCATCCGAAACTGATTTTTTGATGAGACGCGGCAACGACACGTTCCCCGATATTGAATCGGAGAAGAAATGGATAAAGAGCGGAGACACCGAAAACAATTTAAGGATACTTTGCGAAAAGGACGGCGAAATAGCAGGCAACTGCGAGATAATGTTCGGCACTCTTTTCCGCACGTCCCACCGCGCGACGCTCGCCATCGCCGTGCGCAAAAAATATTGGGGACTCGGCATCGGAACGGCGATGTTCGAAGAACTTGAAAAGGCGGCTCGCGTCCGCGGCGGCGTGACGCAGATAGAGCTTGAATGCTTTGCCGACAACACCCGTGCGCAGGGACTTTACAAGAAGATGGGCTTTGAACTCGACTACGTTCACCACGACGCGCTTCGCCTCGCCGACGGAACGCTCACGGATGAGTACGGAATGGTGAAAAAGTTGTAAAGAACGGGGGACGGAGCGCATATACATAGTATCGGATAAAACTGCTGCGAGGTAATTATGGATAGGTTTTCCGTCAACGATCTGAGAGAAAAAGAGGTAATAAACACATGCGACGGGCGGCGGCTGGGATATGTATACGACGTCGAGATAGAGGCGTGTTCGGGGCGCGTCGTCGCCATCGTCGTGCTGTTCGACTGCCGCGTGTTCGGTTTCGGCAAGTGCGAGGAACTCGTCATCCCGTGGGATAAGATAAACTGCTTCGGCGAGGACGCGGTGCTCGTTTCGATAGGGCCCGAGATATACGAGCGGCTCAAATGTGAGGGAAAAGCGAAGAAAAAATGAAAAAAATCTTCAAAAAAACGTAAAAAGCCCTTGCAAATTAAATAAATATATGGTAAAATAAATCGGTTTTGGGGAATACTGTACCCGAAAAACCGAAAAAAATAAAAATTCACACACGAAACGCGTTGCCTTTGGTGCCGCAAGGTTTGGCATGGAACCGACGTTTTGTGGTGGAAAAACCAAAAAGGAGAAAAGAAAAATGGCAGTGATCACACTCAAACAATTGCTTGAAGCAGGCGTCCATTTCGGACACCACACAAGAAGATGGAACCCGAAAATGTCCGAGTACATCTTCACGGAGAGAAACGGTATTTATATCATCGACCTCCAAAAGACCGTAACGAAAGTTGAAGAAGCTTATATGTTCGCACGCGAAGTAGCGGAGAACAACGGCAAGATCCTCTTCGTCGGAACAAAGAAACAGGCCGCAGACGCTATCAAAGAAGAAGCTGAACGTTGCGGAATGTATTATGTAAACGTACGCTGGCTCGGCGGTATGCTCACCAACTACAAGACGATAACGAAGAGCATTCGCCGTCTTGAAGCGCTTGAGAAAATGTCCGAAGACGGAACGTTCGCTCTCCTTCCGAAGAAGGAAGTTGCTCAGCTCACAAAAGAGATGAACGATCTCGAAAAGAACCTCGGCGGCATCAAGGAGATGCCCGGACTTCCCGACGCTATATTCATAGTTGACCCCAAGAAAGAGCACAACGCCGTTCTCGAAGCGAAGAAGCTCGGCATCCCCGTTATCGCTATCGTTGATACAAACTGCGATCCCGATGACGCAGACTACGTCATTCCCGGAAACGACGACGCTATCCGCGCTATAAAGCTCATCTCGTCCGTACTTGCCGACGCGGTTATCGAGGGCAAACAGGGCGAACAGCTCGCTCCCGCAGCGGAAGAAACGGCTGAGGAAACGGCTGAGACGGACGCCGAATAATAGGAATACATCATAAATATCAGGAGGAAATTAAAATGGCAGTAAATATTTCCGCACAGATGGTTGGAGATCTTAAAAAGAAAACAGGCGCAGGCCTTATGGACTGCAAAAGAGCGCTCGTAGAGGCCGAAGGCGACGTTGACGCCGCTATAAAGCTCCTTCGTGAACGCGGCATGGCAGTCGCCGCAAAAAAGGCGGACAGAGTTGCGGCCGAGGGACTCGTTGCAATACTCAAAGACGGCAACAAGACGGCTATGGTCGAAGTAAACTCCGAGACAGACTTCGTCGCAAAGAACGCGACGTTCGTTGAATTCGTAAACGGCGTGCTCCGCACGGTGCTCGCTTGCGGACCGAAGACTATCGATGAGCTCAACGCTTGCAAGTTCGACGGAACGGAATTCACAGTCGACGCGACGGTTAAAGACAAGATATTCACGATCGGCGAGAACATCACGATCCGCCGCTTCGTAGTTGTTGAAGGCATCACAAGCACATATATCCACGGCAACGGTGTAACGGGCGTCATAGTCAAATTCGACGTTGACGGCGTTGACACAACGAGCGCGGAATTTGCAGAGTTCTCAAAGAACATCGCGCTTCAGCTCGGCGCATATCCGACGCAGTATCTCGATCCCGCATCCGTTCCCGCATCAGTTATAGCAGAGGAAACGGCGATAATCAAAGAGCAGATCAAGAACGATCCGAAGAACGCGTCCAAACCCGACGCTATCATCGAAAAGATGGCGACAGGAAAGCTCGGCAAGTTCTACGAGGCAAACTGCTTGACAGAGCAGGCTTACGTCAAGGACGACAGCATGAAGGTTTCAAAGTACGAAACGACGGCAAAGGCTCTCGGCGGTTCGATCAAGATCGCAGGATTTGAAAGATATGAGCGCGGCGAAGGCATCGAAAAGAGAGTTGACAACCTCGATGAGGAAGTCGCTAAGATGCTCGGCAAGAAATAATAAAAAAGTAAAGCACGGTCGATTTGAGCGACCGTGTTTTTATATGCAAAAAAGCCCGCGAAAGCGGGCATTTTTCGTTTTAATATCTTACTCCGCCCCACTCGACGACGGTGAATCCGCTTCGCTCGAAAGTGAACAGCGTCTGCTCCTTTATCTCCGTAAACGAATCGACTTTCTTTACGTGTATGATAACTCTGAGCATACTGTCCGGTTTTGTGGAGAATTCAAACGGACATTCGGCGTTGCGTTCGTCCGTCTGCTCGAAATAAACAACGCTGCAACCGTTCTTTTCGAGTACGGGGAGCCAATACATTATGAATTCGTCGCTTTCGCGTTCGGTAAATCCGAGGAGCGAGAGCTTTTCTTCGAGAAATTCGACGGCGTTTTCTGCCAAAACGCAGAATCCCGTTTCAAAAGTGCAGTTATACGCGCCCTTTTCCTCGAAATAAAGCCCGTAATACGTGCGTCCGCTATCGTCCGTGATTGTTCCGTCTTTGCTTATATGTACGTCCCAGCCGCCGTCATATCTCGGATAAGTCGTCGTGAGCCGCTCCGGATACGCGAGCTTTACCGTGAGGTCGATATCTTCCGTAGGATAGAAGTATATTATCGGCTTGCCCACAAGCAGATCTTCGCATACGATCACGTGTATGGAAGACGAAACGTCGCCGTATGAAACGGTCAGCATTCCTTCGCCGGGTTTTATTCCTGAAAGAATTATTGTATTGCCATCGGCGGTGGCTGTGAATATGCTTTCGTCCGAAGACTTGCAGTTGTACGTCAACGGCACGTTGAGATCATTTGTTACGCCGATACTGTGTTGAAATCCGGCGAATACTTCTACGCTTTTTCTGCCGTCTTCAATGGTTATGCTCGAAATCGGTATTTCGGGAGTTACTGCGGTATTTGCTTCGGTAGTGGCTTCGGTTGCCGTTTCCGTCGTTGCTTCTGTCGTTGCTTCTGTCGTTGCTTCGGTTGTCGCTACGGTCGTGATCTCGGTAGTTACTTCTGCCGTTGTTTCATCGGTCGTTCCACACGCGCAGAGCGAGAGAAGCATTGCATTTAAGATAAGCAATGCAAGTATCTTTTTCATAAAAATCCCCTTTCGTAAATAAAAATGTGCGCCGCCGAAGCCGCGCACCAAAAACGCAACTCCGTTTTGTTGCCACACAAACTCACTGCCGTATAGGTATGTGAAATCGGAGTATGCATTTTTATCATTGTTAATAAAAATACACACGCCTATACGATGCAATATTAAGTTTATGTGGCAATTACATTCTAACAGATAAAACCGAATTTGTAAAGATGTTTTTTGAAAAATTATCCTATCATATCTTCATTTCTGTGGTTGACAGAGTACGGAGTGGGCGTTCCGAGATACAGGCGTTCGCTTAAACGCAAGTCGCGCGACGATGCGCCTACATAAACTTCATAAACGCCCTCCTCAGTCACCCAGTCGTGAAGCATCACGTTGTATTGACCTATCTCCGAGACGGGGATGTTCACGTCGATGCGCTTTTCCTCGCCGGCTTTCAGATATATTTTATCAAATGCGCGAAGCTCCTTTATCGGACGCGTGAGCGTCGAATAAACGTCGCCGACGTATACCTGATACACCTCCGCGCCGTCGCGTTCGCCCGTGTTTTTGAGTGAGAACGAGACTTTCAGCTCGTCGCCGTCAAAGCGAGCGTCGAGAGATGAATATTCAAACGTTGTGTACGAAAGACCGTGACCGAACGGATACGCGACTTTGG
>CAJONA010000148.1 GCA_905235755.1 uncultured Clostridia bacterium | reverse complement strand
ACTTTTCGGTGTTTTCCGATTCCATATCGCCGACAAACAGCACGACCGCGTCGTACTCGCGCAGTTTTGCCCTGAATCCGGGGCTGAGCGGCCAAAGCATATTGGGAGAAAACTCGCGCTTACGGTACATTTCGTAATAATCGAACGTCGTGTCGGGCATGCGTTTTTTAAGTTCTTCGAGCGGGCTGTCGATATACGCGGCGTCGGTCAGCACCTCGGCGGAACCTTGCCCGCATATAACGGGAGACGCCGCAAATTCGCCGACAACGGCGATTTTTTTGTATTTTTCGGACGAGAAGGGAAGGACGTTGTTTTTATTTTTGAGCAAGACTATTCCCGCCGCTTCCGCGTCCTGCGCGATTTTGTGCTGGGCGTCACGGTCGTAAGGCACTATTTTCGGCTTTGCTTTCATAGCAAAGCGCAATACGCGCTCGACGGCTTTGTCGAGTTCCGCCTCGGTCAGCTTGCCTTTCTCGATCCCCGCCGTTATCTCCTCGACGATCTTTTGGTTTTGCGGCATTTCAAGATCAAGTCCTGCCTTTATCGCGCGGCAGGAATCGTGTACGGCGCCCCAGTCGGAGACGACGACGCCGTCAAATCCCCACTCGTCTTTGAGAATATCGGTGAGAAGGTATTTGTTTTCGGAGCACCAGACGGAATTTATCTTGTTGTAGGCGCACATTATCGCGTCCGGGGCGGATTTTTTCACCATTATCTCAAAGCCGCGCAGATATATCTCGCGCATCGTGCGCTCGTCTATCTCGACGCTCACTTCAAGGCGGTTCTGCTCCTGATTGTTCAGCGCAAAATGCTTCGGGCAAGCCGAAACGCCCGTCGACTGCACGCCGTTTACATAACCGGCCGCGATCTCGCCCGAAAGGAGCGGATCCTCTGCAAAATATTCAAAATTTCGCCCGCAAAGAGGCGTTCTTTTTATATTCATACCGGGGCCGAGTATCATCTGCACGTCGTGACGGACGCAGTCGGCGCCGATGCCCTTGCCGACGTTTTCTGCCACCTCGCGGTCCCACGACGCCGCGACGGAACACATCGCGGGGAACGATGTGCAGTTCTTTTCGGGTTCTGTGCGCACGCCGAGCGGCCCGTCGCTCAATTCCTTGCTCTGAATACCGAGCCTGTCGATGCCGAACGTTTTCATCGAGCCTGCTCCCGTAACGATAAGCGCCTTTTCCGCAAGCGTCATTTCGGATATGATTTTTTTGATGTCCATTGGTTATCTCCGTTAAGATTTATTTTAAAATTATTTACTGAATATTTTTTACTCGTCTGTTTTCGACTGCATTTTCAAACGTGAAATGATATGCTGTTTTACACAAACAAATTTGAAAAAAAGAGGGATATGATGAATGATCTGTTAAGATTTACAAATGATGGCGAAATGATAGTTTCGCTTCCGCATGAGCTCGACCATCACAGCGCCTCGGCGGTAAGAGGCGACATAGATACCGCGCTTTTTTCGAAAAATCCGAAAACGCTCGTGTTCGACCTGTCGGACGTCGAATTTATGGACAGTGCGGGGCTTGGACTGATACTCGGCAGATATGCTCGCGCATCAGTGCTCGGCATACCGATAATAATACGCGATCCGTCGCCTCGCAACGAGCGGCTTCTCAGTATGGCGGAATTTCACAACATCGTAAAAATCGAACACAAGGAGGCAAATAAGAATGAAAAGACCGCAAAATGAAATCAAATGCACGTTCATGTCGCTTTCTCAAAACGAATCTCTCGCGCGCAGTATAGTCACGGGATTTATGCTTCCGCTCGATCCCGCGGTGGACGAGCTGGCGGACGTGCGATGCGCCGTCAGCGAGGCGGTGACAAACTGCATAGTCCACGCGTATCGCGACACGGTGGGACTTATAACGATGACGCTCCGATGCTATGAAAACGGGAAAATACGCATTATCATATCCGACAAAGGGTGCGGCATCGAAAACGTCGAACAGGCGCGGCGGCCGCTGTTCACGACAGCGCCAGACGAGGACCGCTGCGGCATGGGCTTTTCGATAATGGAGAGCTTTTCCGACAGCCTTACGGTAACGTCCCAAATAGGTAACGGAACAAAAGTAACGATGACAAAGAAACTCTCACCCTCTGATAAAATTCCTCCTACATAAAGGAGGGGGAGAGAATGACCGACGCAAACGATACAAAAAGGGAAAACATAAATTCAATTCTTATAAAGCGGATAAAAGACGGCGACTCCGCCGCGCTCGACGAGCTTGTGTGCTCCAATATGGGGCTCGTGAAGAACATCGCGCGCAGATTTGTAGGCCGCGGCACCGATTATGAAGACATCGTTCAGATAGGGACTATCGGCATGATAAAAGCGGCGCGGAGCTTTGACACAAGCTACGGCACTGTTTTTTCGACGTATGCCGTGCCGCTTATAATCGGCGAGATACGGCGCTTTCTGCGCGATGACGGCATAATAAAAGTCAGCCGTGATCTGAAAAAACGCGCTATCACAGTCATGAAGAAAAAAGAGGAATTTTTAAAGGCGAACAGCCGCGAGCCGAAGATAAGCGAGCTGTGCGAGATATGCGGACTGTCGCGCGACGAGATAGTCGAATGTCTCGACGCCACGTCGCCCGTGTGCTCGCTCCAGGATCAGATCGGCGACGACGGCATGACCATTGAGACGATAACGCCGTCAAACGAGAGCGAGATAGAAAAGACGACCGATCTCATCGCACTTGCCGAAGCTGTTCAAAGCCTCGACGAGCAGAGCAGGCAGATAATCGCGCTCCGCTTTTACCGCGAACTTTCGCAGCAGCAGACCGCCAAAATACTCGGTATGACGCAAGTCAAAGTGTCCCGCGAGGAAAAGAAGATATTTGAAAAACTGCGAAAACATCTCGTTACCTGACGGCATAGATGAGCCGCCGCATACGCGGCGGCTTTTCATTTATTTATTCTCTTTGACATCTGACGCGGATTTTTTGCTTTTTGTGCGTTTTCTTATAACTATGACGGCCGCCGCTATACCGCCTCCCACAATAAGGAACGGTAAAACGGTGAGAAATACGATAATAACTACTCTGAAGAAAGTCAGAAATGCCGCCCATCCGTCGCTTATCGCTTTGCCGACGCGTTCGCCGAATGTCGGCTCGGACGTCTGCACGTATTCCGTCGTTTCATACAGCGTGATATTTACATACGACATATCGACGGCTTTTTCGTAATACTGCATTCTCGATGAAACGTAGTTGATATTTGAGCGGACGCTCGTCAGCTTGTCGTCGATCGTGATGAGCTCGCTGAGCGTCGCAGCTTTCGCCCTCAGTTCTTCAAGGCGCGCTTCCTGCTGTTTTAACGATTCAAACTGCGCTTTGAGGTCGTAATATGTGTCGGTGACGTCTTCGGTCGACAGCCTCGACGAAAGCACGTTGAAGGACGAATTTGAAATTTCTTTTACGAAGGCTTCAAGCGAATCGGCGGGGAATGACGTACGTCGCGGAGCGCGAGCCGCTGTTTGAGACGTTGCTCGACGAGAAATATCCGCCGTATTTGTCCACAAGCGCCGAAATTTTCTCCGTTCCCGCGTTGAAATCGAGCGTTTCAAGTACGAGCGACTGCGTTTTTATGAGCTTTTGCGAATATTCGTCCGATTCTACAGGCGCATAGTCCGTGTTGACCGCCGCATTGCCGTCGGCGACTTCAAACGACGATTTATTTGCGTATGACAGAGACCTATCCCATTCGACGACATCAGAGCCGGAGTTGCCGCACGAACACAGCGCGAATGCGAAAATCAGCACGAGCAAAATTGAAACGATTTTTTTCATGGTATTACCTCCCAAAATTATGTTTTGACAATAATTAGTCGTGTAAACACAATATTTTTCTCAAAAAACTTTTTTGTAAGATCATTATATCACAAAATCGATCAATTGTCAACTATATTTTACATCCTGCGGTATTTTTCTATATTTTCTTCGACGAGCGCGAGCTTGTCGACGTATCCGCGGCGCTTTTCTTTCTCGCCATCGACGACGGCGGCGGGAGCTTTTGCGACAAATCCTTCGTTCGACAGCTTTTTGTCGATACGTTCTATCTCCGCTTTCATCTTGTCGCGCTCGCCTTCAAGACGCGCTATCTCCTTGTCTATGTCTATCATCTCTGCGAGCGGAATGAATATGACCGCTTTGTCGGATATTATCCTGACAGAGCCCTCGTCGGCGTGATCGGCGCGTCGAGCGACGTGCGCGAGCGGCTTTCGTCGCTTGTCGGGCCGCTCAAGTCGATGTTCTCCGCGATGTTCTTCGTCTCGATCGGGCTCCTCGTCGACCCTGCGGGCCTCTGGGCGAACAAGACGGCGATTCTTGTCGTTTCGCTCGCCGTTGTCGTTGGCAAGCTCTTCAACGTGACGTTCGCCTCGCTTCTCGCGGGGGTGGACGTCCGCACGGCGGTGCAGAACGGATTCTCCCTCGCGCAGATCGGCGAGTTCGCGTTCATGGTCGCGATACTCTACGCGGGAATCGTGGGCGACGCGGAGTGTCCGATGTTCCAGATCGCGGTCGGCGCGTCGCTCCTGACGACGCTTCTGAACCCGTGGATGATCAGGCTCTCGGGCCCGGTCGGAGACTTTGCCGAGCGGCATCTCCCGGCGCGTTTCCGCGTTCTCCACGACGCATACCGCGCATGGCTCGCGAAGATCGGCGCGTCCGAGGACAGGTGCGATTTCGGCGAGAACGTGGACGTGATCACCGCGATCGAATCCAGCCGCGCGGAGGAGCTCTCAACCGTTGTTTCAGAAATATCCTACGGAAAAGGGAAAATCACCCTCCTGAGGACCGAAGAAAGGGCGTCCAAACTCGGATAAATCCCACCTTTACGGTCGAAAAAAGAAAAAAAGAACTTCCTTGCGTATATTATATGTGTAAGCAAAATGCAGCGAGGAGGAGTTCCCATGCCAGACGAGACCCGAACCGTCCGCGAGATTTTCTATGAACGCGAGAGAATGACCCTGTCCCCGCGCGCGACCCTGTGCGAAAATACGAGAGGACGCGAGATTCCCATCGAGGAATGCGTCAACCGCACGGAGTTCCAGCGCGACCGCGACCGCATCCTCCACTCCAAATCCTTCCGCCGTCTGATGCACAAGACGCAGGTCTTTCTGTTCCCGGTGGACGAGCACTACCGCACCCGTCTGACACATACCCTCGAGGTCACGCAGATCGCGAGGATCATCGCGCGCGCCCTGATGCTCAACGAGGACTTGTGCGAAGCTGCGGCACTCGGGCACGATCTCGGTCAC
>CAJONA010000147.1:3219-9929 GCA_905235755.1 uncultured Clostridia bacterium | reverse complement strand
ATCCGCAGGTGAGAATATGACAAATTATAATAAAGGGGTTGCTCTGTGGCAAAGCCGTAAAATCTCAAACGACGCTGAGCTTGCCGAAGCACTCAACGGTCACAGTATAGCGTTCGCATATCCGTAAGAGTCGCTGGAGAATATGACCAGCCATATCATATATACACCGCCCGAGATCGACGGCGCATAGAAGATAAGCGTTACGATCGCCCTGATCTTCGACGGCAGTTCGTTGATGAACCATGCGACGAACAGCGACAGAAAATATGATACAGGTCCCGTTACGACGGCGAATATAAGCGTATTTTTGAGCGCGATCAGGAAAACGTCGTCGTCGAGGAAAAGTCTTGCATAGTTTTCAAGGAATATGAACTTCGGTGCTTCTACCATATTAAATATAGTCAAGCTGAAGAACATCGAAAGCAAAACCGGTCCCACAGTGAAAAGCGTGAATATCGCAAAGAACGGGAAGCACATTATGTAAGCGATGTAGTTTCGCTTCATCTCTTTCCACGTCCATTGGAGCATAGTCATATCTTTTCTGGCTGTAGGCTTAAGTTTTGTCTGCTCTATAGCGTTATTTATTTCAGCCATAAGATTTTTCTCCTTCAAAATTTATTATATAGTAGATCACCGATCCGACTCGCTGCCCGCTATGTAGAACGAACGGCTCGTATCTTTTCCGTTTTCCAGCTCCTCGCGTTTTCTCGCAAGCTCGCTGTTGATGGAGTCGATGTAGTAAAGAAGCGCTTCGTGCGGAATGGCTTTTTCGTTATATGTCGAATTGAATGCAAACGCAACATAACGCACTATAATGTATCCGCCGGGCATTTCGGGATAACCTTTGAGGTTTTTGAACACGGAGTTGAGAGTTCTGAGTTCGCTCGCCGACCACGGCATAGCGTTGAATGCGTTGTAGTTTGCGGTGTTATATTTACCGGCGGGGCCGAGAAGAGCGACAAGTTCGTTTGCGTATTCGCCCTGAACGTCCTCCTGCATCCACCATTTCATATACTCGAACGACGCCTGATCGGTTCCTCTCGGAGCGGCGTCTTTCATTATTACCATGGCGGTTATCGTGGAAACGGTGGAATAGTTGACCGAGCCGTCCTCCTGCACCGTTCCGGGTATTGAGGTGAATCCCCACAGACCTTTGAGCTCGGTCGCGTATACCGTGAATTGGTTGTAGAACGTTATATAGTCCGCGATGAGCAGCGGCATCTCGCCCGTTCTGAACCTGTTCGCCGCGTCGTACGAGATGGGGCAGCTGTAAAGGTTGAAGAAGTCGCACAGCATCGTGAATGCGGACAGAGCGGCGTCTTCGTCAAACGCTATCTGCGTGCCGCCGTTCTTGTACAACTCACCGTTGTTCTGATAGATGAGCGATACGAAGAATCCGAGCGATGACGCCACGTTGGATTTCGGAACGACCATGCCGACCTGATAGTTGCGGCTGAGTAGCTTTGCGATCGCCACATAAAATTCATCCCAGTTGGAAGGAACGTTGATGCCGAGGTCTGCGAAGATATCCTTGCGGTAGAACATGACTTCGAACGACTGCGTCTGCGGAATACCGAACACCGCTCGTCTTCCGCTCGATGAGCCGAGCGCGACTGTCAGCGGAGCGAGCGACGACGAGTGGAATCTCGAAGCGAGCTCGTCATATCCGTCATAGCCCGAAACATCCAGCACGGCGCCGCGCACCGCGTAGTTGATAGCGTCGCTCTGCCCGACGTCCATCATGACGTCGGGACCGTTACCCGAGAGCGTCGCCGGCAAGAGCGTGCCCGCCGCGACTATTTTCAGGTTGACCGCTATATCGGAATGCGTCGACGAGAAGTTTTCATCCACGAGTTGGCGTATGAGCTGCGTCCTCTCTCGAGACGCCGTCGTCCAGACGTCTATCGTCACCGCTTCGACGTCGGGATCCGTAACGGAAGTGAACGACGCGCTGTCTACCGTAAAGCTCGAAATGAATCGCTTCATCTCATAGAAAAAGCTTTCGAAGAAATTGCCGTCTGCTTTGAGCTTTTCCGTGTTGTCCGTCGAACGGACGACTATATAGTCGAGTTTGAGCGTCTGTGCGGCGATCAAATTGAGCATCGTTCCGAGGTTGCCTATGTATGTTTTTAATACGTTGAACTGTTTTGCTATCTGTTTTTCGCTGTCTTCGGCCATCTTTGCAAGTACGCGCGAGATATTGTCGAGCGTAGCGGAGTTCGAGCTCGAACCTCCGCAAAGTATTTTAAGTCTTGCAGACAGTTCGGAAAGGACTGCGGAAAGTTCGCCGAGACGGACGATGTCGTCGGGAATTCTCGCGTAGAACTGATAAGATGTATCCGAGTCGGGGTTCGGACCGGTTATCTGCAATATCTTGATGTATATGCTGTTTATCTCGTCGAGCGCCACGCGGATATCGGAGACGACCTCGCTGAGGTTTCCGTACACGACTTCAAGCCTTATCGTGTGAGTTCCCTCGCCGAAATAAAGCTCGAACGTCTCTCCGTTGCCGCCGAATGTCGTCATCTGCCAGCCGTTCTTGTACGCAAATTCCACGCCGTTTGCCTCTGCGAACGGAACGGCTCCGTCAACGTACAGGCGGCGCGAAACGTAAAGACCTTCGATTTGGTTTTGCAGGTATCTGGCGTCTATCTTATATATGCCGGCCATTCCCTTTTCTATCGTGAACGTCCACTCTATCCACTGTCCCATCGTCTGCCATGTGTCGCCGCCGACGGTGTTGAGCACGCTGTAAGCCGGATCCTGCGGAGACGTTATCGCGGACGAACGGTCGTTTACGGGGTAAAGCGTGCTGTCCGATGAAGACGACGGCGTCTCTGCTCTGAGATATATGAACGCGTCCGCGGGCGCCGCGCTGTAATTTTCATGTATGTATTTGTAATAATCGGCATACGACATCTGCGCCTTGTATTCCGTGAGCCTGATGTTCGATATTGCGACAGGCTCTTTCTGCGCTTCAAGCGATATCGTGTTTTCGCCGGCTTCGAGGTAGAAGTAGAAACTGCCGTTATAATAGCCGGTAGGATCGCATACCGTATATGATTTCCAACTCGGCGTCTGCGTCATCGACGGACGGCGGTCGTTGCCGCTCGAATCCTTGTCGAAAACGACGTTTCCGTCGTCGTCATACTTATAAATTTCCGCCCACGACTTTGTCATCAAGAGGTTTCTCACCTCATTGAACGGCACCGTTCCGTTTATTCTGAGCGTACGTTCTATGTTCGTGGCTTTGCAAACGAGATCGTAATAATCCCAGCTTATCGCGTAAAGTCCCGTTTGGGGAACATTCACATTAAACGTGACGGTACCCGATTCGGGCGATATGACACAATCTACGCCGTCGATAACGGCGTTCGCGTCATATTCGTAAGCGAGCTCGTCGTCCGAGGCCGCCGCCGTATACGAGGCGCTGCTCATATCGACGTAAATATCGTCGCCCTTGTAAAATTTTTCGCCGGAATATAACGCGTTGTATGCCCTCCACTTGATGTCGCTGAGTATTTCTATCGCCTCGGCGACCTCGCCGGTTACGGTTCGAGAAGGCGAACTCGCAGAAGCGGCGAGAACGCCGGACATCGAACCGAAAACAAAAAGCAGCGAGAGTACAAGAGCTATCACCCCGGTGATCTTCGTTCTTTTCATTGGTTTCCTCCAGTATAACGTTAGAGTTTTGCCCGCGACGCGCACACGTATGCGCACGCGGAATTTTTTATATAATGCTATGTTAGCATATTTTCATTTCCGTGTCAATGCTTAGATAAAACAAAAAAGCGGCTGTTTTAATGCCGTTTTGACCGTTTTGTTGTATTGATGTGGGAATTTTCCACAAACAGAGCGGCGGCATATTTTGTCAGGCCGCGCGTCAAGAGATGATTTTTGCTTTTTCAATATGGCGGCGAGCGACGCATCCGCCGATTTTAAAAGCCGATATTTCAAGATATCATCGGCATTTTTGGATTTTTGGCGCGGCGAGCCGCAAAATATTTTTTGATCGCGTTTCAAATTTTCGTATCGGTCTTCAAAACGAAAATGAGCCTTTGCAATTTGTGCATATATCACAAAATCGCAAAGGCTTTTTTGACAAATCAACATTTTCAACAAATTATTTTTCAATTCGATATCGGATCGCTTTTACAAAGGTGTTTTTTCTAATTTTTTCGCCGATCAAGCACTATTTTATTAGAAAAACTGTTTTTCGCTCAAATTGGCGCGGTTCGCTTCACTTGTATTTTTCGGACTCGGCGACCGCCATTTTGTCGCACATTTCGTTGTACTTGTGGCCGTCGTGCCCCTTTATCCAAACAAATTCGACCTCGTGTATCTCCAAAAGGCGAAGCAGCTCTTCCCACAGATCGACGTTGAGCGCGGGCTTCTTGTCCGCCTTTTTCCAGCCCTTTTCCCGCCAAGCGTACACCCAGCCTTTCGACACCGCGTCGACGACGTACTTTGAGTCCGACGTTACCTTGACGGCACACGGCTCTTTGAGCGCTTTAAGTCCCTCGATCACGGCTTTCAGCTCCATACGGTTGTTCGTCGTCATGCTTTCGCCGCCTGAGATTTTCTTATTATGACCGTTATAAATCAGTATGCACGCGTATCCGCCGGGGCCGGGGTTTCCGCCGCACGCGCCGTCGGTATACATTTCAATTTTCTTCATATATCTATACCTATTTTTCTGCCGCTGTCGGCGCTTTGCCTTGCGACGAGTGCTATATACGTCGTATCGAACGTCTCCTTTGCCGTGACGCGGCATTCGCCCTCGCCGCACACGCTCATGGCAAATTCCTCGAAAAGTTCGTATTTCGGCGGAGTATTTTCGAGCGTGCGCTCGCCGTTTTGCGAGATCAGATACACCTGCCCGCCGCGCACCTCGAGTATTCCTTTTTCCCCGACGATGCGTATGCGGTCGTCATCGTGCGTCGGCGCTGCCGACGGGCGCAGATAGTCGGCGCTGACGCTTGCCGCAGTGCCGTTCTCTCCCTCGAAAAGCATGATCGCCGTCGCTTCGAGGTCGCCGTTGCCTCCGTTTGCCTCAGTGCTGTGGACCGCGGTCACCGCTTTGAATTTGAAATCGCATATGCGGTATATCCAGTCTATCGCGTGTATCGCCACCCACGGTATCGTTCCGCCGAGAAGCTCGCGGCTCGAATAAAACATTTCACGCGTGCCCAGCCGATACGATTTTTGCGCGTTTACGAGGCGGACGTTTCCGATTTCGCCGCTCGACACGCAGCGAAGCGCCGTTTCAAAGTGCGGCGCATACATGATTCCGAACATACCGCAGAATTTGACGTCGTTTTCTTTATTTATGTCGTCATAAGCGTTTTTGAGCATATTCAGATCGGCGAACGTCGTCGCCACCGGCTTTTCGCAAAAGACATGTATCCCGTGCGAAAGCGCATATGCGCTCATCTCGGCGTTGTACGCCATATACGGATTTATCACGGCGATGTCGGGGGACGTTTCGTCGAGCATCCGCCGCCAATCGTCATAGACCTTCGGCGCATATCCGATCTTCCCGATCTTTTTGAGCGCGCCCGTTAAATCCTCCGTGACGTCGCCCGGTGCGATCGCCGCAAGGTCAAATCCGTATTTTTTTATCGTGGGCAGCGCGTATTCGTAGTGCCCCGACGCACCTATCTGAACGACTCTCAGTTGTTTCATTTCTCGCCTTTCTTTATCTTGTCCCAGTATTGCTTTGCGAGCTGTTCCGTCTTGTTCTCGCCGAATTTATAATATCCCTCCGCGATATCGGGCGGCAGGTAGCGCTGTTTCACATAATGGTCGGGATAGTCGTGCGGATAGAGGTAGTGCTGTCCCTTTTTGTCGACGTTCTCGCCGTCGAGGTGAATGTTTTGCACGGCGCGCGGAAATTCCGTCCCCTTTCCCGCGGAAATATCGGCCAGAGCCGCATAATACGCGGTATATGCGGAATTTGATTTCGGCGCTGTGGCGAGCATCACCGTCGCGTTTGCGAGCGGCACGGCCGCCTCGGGAAGCCCGAGCTCTCTTGCGCTCTCGACGCACGCGCGCGTTATCGCCGCCGCCTGCGGAAATGCAAGACCTACGTCCTCGCTCGCGACGACTTGGATACGTCTGCAAACGGAGATGAGATCGCCGCCCGCAAGGAGTTTTGCAAGGTAAAAGATCGCCGCGTCCGCATCGGAGCCGCGTATCGACTTCTGAAACGCGGAGAGCAGATCGTAGTGCCCGTCGCCGCTCTTGTCGAAACCGCCCATGCCCATTATCTCGGGTAAAAATTCGCGCACTTTTTCGGCTGTTATCTCGCCGTCGGAAAGTTCGGCTATATTTTCAAACAGATTTATCGCTCGGCGTGCGTCGCCAGACGCGGCGGTGGCGATACACCTTATCGCGTCGTCGGTAATATCCGTTTCAGTACCCGTTTCGCTCTCGACAAGCGCTCTTGCTCGCGCTATGACGCCGCAAAGGTCATCTTTTGACAGCGGCTTGAACTCGAACACCGCCGAGCGCGAGATTATGGCGGGATAAACGTACATATACGGGTTTTCCGTCGTCGAAGCGATGAGCGTGATGCGCCCGTCCTCGATAAATTCGAGCAGTGACTGCTGCTGTTTTTTATTGAAATACTGTATCTCGTCGAGATACAGAAGCACGCCGTCCGAGCCGAACACCGAAGCCGTGTCCTGCACGACCGCCTTTATGTCGGC
>CAJONA010000147.1:0-3209 GCA_905235755.1 uncultured Clostridia bacterium | reverse complement strand
GTCGTCGCGTTGAGTTTGTGCAGCGTCTTTCCCGCCGATTTGGCGAGGATGTTCGCGGCTGTCGTCTTTCCCGTGCCCGACGGA
Organism: uncultured Clostridia bacterium; assembly: GCA_905235755.1. Classification (GTDB taxonomy): domain Bacteria; phylum Bacillota; class Clostridia; order Oscillospirales; family CAG-272; genus RGIG6816. The sequence goes on along the minus strand of CAJONA010000147.1, from coordinate 3,125 downwards.
CCGAAAAATATCATATTCGGGATATGCTTCGTCGATATCATTTTTGAAAAAATGCCGTCCTCGCCGAACAGTTTTCTGTCTCCCGCTATGTCGGAAAGTTCAGTCGGACGTATTCTGTCTGCCAATGGCTGTTTTATCATATTTCCTCCGTCAGTCTTTTTTGCATCCGAACGCTTCGAACGGGCAATCCTCGCATCTCGGAGCGCGCGCCGTGCATACTTCCCTGCCGAACATCACGAGCCGGTGGCAAAAATCGGACGAGCCGTCGGGCGAGACGACCTCGCGCAGCGACTTTTCGACTTTCACGGGGTCCTTGCTGTCGCAAAGTCCGAGCCTGTTCGATATTCGTATGCAATGCGTGTCGGCGACTATCGCGGGCCGGCGGTAAATGTCGCCGATTATGAGGTTTGCGATCTTGCGTCCGACGCCGGGAAGCGTGAGCAGATCGTCCATATTGTCGGGGACTCTGCCGTCGAACTTTTCGACGATGAGCCGTGAAAAATCTATGATATTCGCCGCTTTAACCTTGTAAACGCCGCACGAATAGACGAGTTTTTCGACGTCGGCGTATTCCGCCGCCGCCATGTCGTAAACTGTCGGATATTTTTTGAACAGATCCTCGCACACGATATTGACTCGCGCGTCGGTGCACTGTGCGGACAGCCGCCCCATGACGAGCAATCGCCACGGATCGCCCTCGTATGCAAGCGCGCATTCCGCGTCGGGATAGCGCGCTTTCAGCGCATTTTCGGCAAAAGCCGCGCGCGTTTTCTTTTCTTCGAGCGTCATTTTTCTTCCCCCAGATCGAATATCGAGATGCCAAACAGCGTTTTTATCATCCGGCAAAAAAGCGCGAGCGGAAATCCTATGATGTTGTAGTAGTCGCCGTCGATCTTCTCGACGAACGCCGCCGCGGCGCCTTGTATCGCGTATGAGCCCGCTTTGCCCATCGGCTCGCCGCTCTTGACGTATCTTTGTATGTCGTTTTCCGATATTTCGGCAAATTTCACGTCGGTTTTCGCATAGTCGCACATTTCGACGTCACCGTAAATAAGCGACATCCCCGAATAAACGGAATGATATGAGTCGGACAGCATGCCGAGCGTCAGCGCGGCGACGGAGTCGTTTTCGGGTTTGCCGATTATCATACCGTTAAAGTAGACGACGGTGTCGCACGAAATTATGAGAGCGTCTGAGATATCATCGCCGGCGGCGATGAGTTTTTCTTTGACCGCGGCGCCCTTTTTCTTTGCGAGAGCGCACACATACTCGCCGCACGGCACGTTTTCGTCAATGTTTTCATCGGCGTCGCTCGGAATTATTTCAAAGCGCACGCCGAACTTTTCAAGTATCTCGCGGCGGCGCGGAGACGCCGACGCAAGCACGATCCTTTTCGGTTTCATATCCTCTTGAATTTGCCTTGGGCAGGCTTTTTCTCCTTTGCCGTATTTATTATTTTGTCGACGTCGGCGGCGCTTTCGTCGGTGAAGATAAAATGCGCGCCGAGCGACAGTTTTTCGTATTCATCCGCCTTATCGCAGTTCCACACGGGGACGCTGTTGAATATCACGTTTCTGTGCGGCTCCTCGCGGCAGACGATAAACTCCGCGCCCGTGCGGTCGCTTAATTTCACGATGCGATCGTTATCGCAATGGACGCAGTTTTTTCCGCTTATCCCGAGCGCGTCGCGTATGACGCATTTTTCCGTCGTCATAAGCGGTAGACGGCCGTACATTACGGCGCTTGTCGCCGTGCCGAACGAAGCGGCTCTGTTCAGACTAACCTCCGGAGACGCGATGATACGCGCCGCTCCGAGACGCGACAGCACGGACGCGGCGAACGCATTGTTCACGTTCAGTCTGAGATCTCCGAATATCTCGAAGCCGGCGAGCAGATCGACCTGCCAGAGCGACGTCGCGAGTACGGAAACACAGCCGTCATCACGCGCTTTTTCAATGCGCGCAATGAGAGCTTCGCACTCGCCGTCAAAGCATATCGGCGGGAGCGCGATCCCGATCTTTTTATCCTTGAATTTTAATTTTTCGTACTCGCCGAGCGGCAAAAATATCCTGTCAAAATAGTCGGTCGATTTCGGCGTTACGGCGTCGGCGAACATAAAGCTCGCCGTTTTTATCGGCGCGGCGCTGCTTTCCGACGTCGTCGGCAGCTCGCCCGTGCATACGGGCTTGTCGACGTGAGCAAGTTCGTTTTCGAGCTTGCGGAGCGCCTCCCTGCGGAGCGCGTTGACGTCCGACACCTTTATCGCGCCGCCGTCGCCGCCTGCAACGTTTATCTTATCGACTTTAAACAGCGTGTCGCCGCATTTTTCGAGCGATGAAACGAGACGTTCTTCTCCTAGGGGATTTATGCCGTCGGTCTTTTCGCCGTCAAAAACGGCTTTTGCAACGTATTTTTCAACGCCGCGTGCGGCTGACGCCGTAACGGTCGCCGGAAAACGCGAAAAATCGCCTTCTATCTCTATCGGCAAGCGGCGTTTTTCAAATTTCAACTTCGGAAGCGACGCGCTGTCATGCTTTTGCGCTTCCGTTCTGACGCCGAGCATCGACGTCCCGACTTTTTTCGTGAAATATCCGTCCGTAAAACCCGAGCGCGAGAATATTGCGGCGAGATGAGCGATCTCGTCGGCGGTCGCGTTGCGCCGCTCGTCGAGCAGTTTACGGTAAAGCGACGTCACGCCGTATACGTAATCGGCGCTTTTCATACGACCCTCTATTTTCAGCGAAGCGACGCCGAGACCGAGTATGTCGGTGATGTGTCCCGCCAAACTGAGATCTTTCAGGCTGAGCGGATATTCGCAAGCGCATTTGTAAGGAAGTCTGCACGGCTGAGCGCATTCGCCGCGATTGCCGCTTCGCCCTCCGATCACGCTACTCATCAGGCATTGCCCCGAAAAGCTGACGCAAAGCGCGCCGTGCACGAACATCTCTATCTCTATCGGCGAGTTTTTGCACAGCGCGGCGAGATCGTCCTTTGACAGTTCGCGCGGCGCGACCATGCGCGAAAAGCCGAGCTTTTCAAACGTGCGCGCCGAAAAAGCGTTCTGCCCGCTCGCCTGCGTGCTCGCGTGAAGTACAGCCGACGGATAGTACGACTTTATCGCGTCG
>CAJONA010000146.1 GCA_905235755.1 uncultured Clostridia bacterium | reverse complement strand
ACCCGAGCACGGCGCCCTTGTCGGCGCGGTTTACTATGTCCGTGATGTCCCGCACGCCGTAAAACGACGGCAATCCTTTTTTCATTTCAAGCTCGCACGCCGCGTCCGTTTCCGCAAGTATGCGGCGTACGGTGTTCAGCCCCTTTGACGGCGACAGCGCACGCGCTATCTCTTTTGAGCCCTCCGTAGGGCAAAGCTCGGCGAGGCGATCGCGGATCTTGTCAAATTCGAGCGTCTTTATCGCCTTTTCAATGCTTTTTGTTTTGTCTTTTTCCATTTTTATATATCTATCTTCTCGATCTTCGGCAGCTCGGGCTGCATTTTCGGCTCGCGTTTGAGCAGATCGTACCTGAAAGAGCGGCAAACGCCCGACGCTTTTACAAGTCCTCGCTTTGAGCAAAGAACAAGCTCTTCACCCGAGTCACCGCTCGGCGCCGCGGAGCTTTTTTCACAAAAGGCGCAAACGCGCTCGATGCTCACGTCTTTGTTCTTCATAAATTTCTCCATGATATCCTTTATTTATCTTTATTATATATCATACCGATGCTTTTTTCCACTGGTTTTTGCAGTTTTTTTGATTTTTTTATTTTTTTGGCAGTTTTGACGAAGCACGCGACACTATCGCCGCGACAGCAACGGCGCACGCGGCGAAAAGCGCCAGCATACCGCCAAGCCACGCCGTGTCCTTTGCCTCGCTCGCCCCGTCGCCGAAGTATTCAAAAAACGCCGTTCTTTCGCCGACGGCGACAAAGGCGAACGTCAGCGCGCCGCAAAGCGCGGACATCGCCGTCTTGCCGCCGATATATTTTTTCATTCCCTCGCCGCCCGACGCAAAATGGCTCTGCATATAGACCGAAAACCCCGAGAACCCGACGGCAAATCCGCCCATCTGCATTCCGAATGCGCCGAGGGATGAGAGCGCGTTCATTCCGCCGCTTATTTCAAGCGCGCACCTGATCATCGCGCCGACGTATCCGCCGACGCGCATATCGGCTGTAAGCGCGTCGCCGAGCGCCGCAAAAAACACTATGAAGGACGTTATTCCGAGCATCGTCTTGCCGCCGTCCGCTATCGCGCGCGCCGCCGACGACGGCGTGATGCTTTTTTGCGCCGCCGCAGGCGTATTCAAAACGTTTTTTCTCTCTTTGCGAGTGAAAATTATCATAAGTATCGCCGCCAGCGTCTGGCATACGAAAAGCGTGACGCCGTACGCTGTGTTTTCAAACATTTTCGTCCCGACGCTCCCGATCAGGAACGCCGCGCCGGCATTGTTGCAAAACGGCATCAGCGACTCGCCCTCGCTCTCGCCGATACTTTCGTTTTTGCGAAGTTCGGCATATATCACGGCGCCCATCGGAAAGCCGGAGATGAGCCCCGCGAATATCATGCAGAGCCCGCCGGGGCTGACGGAGAAAAGCCGCTGCAGGCGCTTCATTTTGGAAAACGCCGCCGTCAGTGCCGGAGTCAGTATCTTATACGCCATAACAAAGACCGCGAGTGTAGGCACAACGGCTACGACAGACAGTTTCAGCGCGGCGCTGACCGACGCGGCCGTCCGCACCGGGAAAAACAGCGCGCAAAACGCGATATATGCAGAGAAAACGAGCAAAATGCCGCCCGCAAAATTCATTTTTGTTCTTATTTTTACCGCCTCCGTCATAGAATATATAAGAGCGAAATTCAACATCGAGTCTCTTTTTCGCGCTTAAAAAATAATTATGCGCTATCAAAGTTAAATTTTACGGAGGCGATATGAAAAACAAAAAAATTTCATCTCCGATCTCGCCGATGAGCGTCGAGATACTCGGCACGCGTGAGCTGCTCATATCGGGCTGCACGGGGATAATACATTTTTCGAAGGAAAAAATAGGCGTACACACGAAAGGTCCGTCGGTGTGGGTGTCGGGCGACGATCTTACGCTTTGCTGGGCGGGCGACGGAAAACTTATGATAAAGGGGCGCGTTTGCGCCGTAGAATACAAGGGGGAGCAATGAGATTTTTCGACTATATCCGCGGTCTGTATAAAGTGAGCGTCGACGAGAGCGCGGCGCGAAAGGTGCTGTCGCTGATGGTGTCGGCAAAAATACCGTTCGGCAGCGTCAGCCTTACGGACGACTCAAAGGCGGTCTTTTCGGTGCGAAAAAAAGACGTCGAGGCTGTAAAAAAAACAGCCGAACGCGCCTGCGTCGAGATAACGGCGGTGCAGACGGGCTTCCCTGCGCTCATAACGCGGTACAAAAAGCGGCTCGGTCTCGCCGTCGGAGCGGCGCTGGCGCTTGTCGCCGTCGTGTTTGCCTCGCGCTTTGTGTGGGACATAAAAATATCGGGAAACGCCGACGTCGGCGCAGATCAGATAGAGGCGGCGCTCGACGCGTACGGCTTTCGCCTCGGGGCGTATATCCCCGCGCTCGACGTAAACGAAATAAGCAAAAAGATCGTCATCGAAAACGACAAGATCACGTGGATGTCGATAAATATCCGCGGTACCGTCGCGCACGTCGAGGTGCGGGAAACGGCTTTTCCCGAGACAGAGTCGGTGTCCGAGCCGTCGAACCTCATCGCCTCCGCCGACGGGCAGATCGTGCTCGTCGAGGCGTACGGCGGCAAAAGCGAGGTCAAGATAGGTCAGACGGTCAAGAAGGGCGATTTGCTCGTCAGCGGAGTCATCGACTCGTCGGCACTCGGATACAGGCTCGTGCGTTCGCGCGGAAGCGTCTATGCGAGCGTCACAAAAACATTTTCCTCGTCGGTAAAAACAGATACGACGGTAAAGGTGTTTACGGGGGCGGAAAAATCATACAAAACCGTAAAATTTTTTTCAAAAAAGGCAGAACTTTTTAAAAATATCGATATTTCTTATGAAAAATATGATACAATAGAAGAAACGGAGCGGCTCACCGTTTTCGGCGTGGAACTGCCTTTATTCATAACGACGACAAGATACGTCGAATATATCGAGGAGCCGCTGACGCTGACGGACGACGAAGCGCTCGATAAGGCGAGAAGGCTCATTGCCGAGCAAACGGCGACCGAGCTTGAAAACGATGAAATACTTGCGCGATACGAGGACGTAAAATTCGATAACGGTTACTGCACGCTGAGCGTGCTTATCGAGTGCGTGACCGACATAGCGACAGAACAAAAAATACAGACGGAGCAATAACGATGTTTGAAAAGATCATCTATACGGAGTCGGGCGAGCAGACGGCCGAACTCTTCGGACATTTCGACACGAACGCCTCCACGGTGGAGCGCGCGTTCGACGTTGAAATAATAAACAGGCAGACAGACGACGCGGCCGGCGACGCCGTCGTCATCAAAGGCGAGGACAGCGACTCCGTGCTCTCGGCGGCGGCAGTGTTCGATTACCTGCTCGGAATGATAAAAATGCACACGGAGCTGTCGGAGCAGAGCGTCGCGTACGTGGTGAATACGGTGAAAAGCGGCGAGCCGCTCGAAAGTTTCGGCGACGACTGCATCTGCGTGACGACAAAGGGCAAG
>CAJONA010000145.1 GCA_905235755.1 uncultured Clostridia bacterium | reverse complement strand
GTCTAAGCCGACGTACGTCATAGGAGCGAGCAGATCGGGATAAAGCCCCGCCGCCGTTTTGAGATAGTTGTCGTCTGTCCTGCCTTTATAGACAGGGTACTCGACGGGGACGTTTTTGACTTTGCGCACGCGTGCGAGCGGCGCAAGCTCGCCCGACAGCGCGACGGTGCACATCTCGTGGCTCATAACGTCGTCGTCCGCCGTGAACGCGACCTGAAACGATACGCGCTCACAGCGTAATGCCGATATGCGCTTTGTCTCGGCATAGTCTGAAATTTTTGCGTCGATGAAGACTTTTTCAAGCGACGATACTGTTTTGAGCTTCATATTTCCTCCGCGGTAATTTTTATCCGAAAAGATTTTATCATATAGCGGGGATTTTTGCAATACCTTTCGTATTTGAAAAAGCCTCGGGAAGAAAAAAGTAAAGAAGAAATTATGACTTTATAGCTCGTGACAATTATGCTCGCGCGCTTTTGCCGCTTGCCTCTGCGGCGGTATTGTGATAAAATGTATTTGAATTACAATTTTTTTAAAAATCGACAAACCTTTTTGACAAGATTTGTCACTTATTGGTGTAGCTACAAAAAACAGAGAACGAAAGGAGGGGCGCCTACGGAAGACAAAGACATTATAAAAAACGTGCTCGACGGCAAAAAGGACGATTTCGGACTGCTCGTCAAAAAGCATTTTGAATTTTGACGGCGTTCGCCGCGTGTGCCTCTCTATGTGCGGCAACGGCTTTGACGCCGACGACGCGACGCAGGAGGCGTTCGTCGACGCATTCATCTATCTGCCGTCGCTCGAGGATCACGACAAATTCGCGCCGTGGCTGTATAAGATCGCGCGGCGAAAATGCTTCCGCCGTCTTTCGTCCCGCCGCACAGACGAGGACATAGACGATATGGCGGAGCTCCTCCCGTCAAACGACGCTTCGCCGCTCGACGCGGCGATACAAAAAGAGCAAAATTTGCGCGTGTACGCGGCGCTTTCCCGCCTCAGCGAAAAGAGACGCGCCGTCGCCGAAATGTTCTATTTTCGCGGAATGAAGGTGAGCGACATCGCCGCGCGGCTCGATCTTTCCCAGAACACGGTCAAGAGCCGCCTCTACGACGCGCGCGAGCAATTAAGAAAGGAGCTTTACGATATGAACGAATATAAAGACAATATTACGATACTTAAAGACAAAATTGAAAAGCGCATAAAGGCGCTGTCGCGTTATCGGACGGTACACGGACGGTTTGACGAAAAGTTTTACACCGACGTAGGCGAGACGATAACGCTGATAAACAGCATCGAGGACGAAAAAACAAAGCGGAATTATCTCTCGCAAACGATGTATATGCCGTATTGGGGGAAGAAAGAAGACGCCCCCGAGCTAAGGGAAAAACAGCTCAAAATGGCGGAAGAGTACGGCAACGCCAAGGCATTCTCAGTCCATTTCTTTGAGAAAATGAATGCGCTGCGCAACGATGAGCAACGCCTTGCTATCCTCGACGGCGAGGCGCTGCCGAAGATCGAGCAGTTCAAAGGCGAGCCGTCTTATAAAAGCGCAAAGGGCGAGATACTGTTTTGGAAAGGCGCGACGCTTTTGCGTCTTGACAGGGAGGACGAGGCGGACAGGGCGTTCGCTGAGGCGGCAGAGCTTTTAGACAAAAAAGAAGCATATTATGCAAACGCCGTCGCCGCTCGGCGCGAGATCGCCGAGATGAGAGAAAACGCCTTCGACGGCGGGACAAAATACGGCTTTGACGCAACTGCCGAGGGGCTTATATTCGACGGGACGCGCCTGCTCTTCCATAATCAACCCGGATTTTCAAACAAATCGTTTATGGGGATGTCAAACCGGTTTTCGGATTTTATCTTCTATGCGTCAACGGCAAACAAAGTGCTGTTCGACACGTCGATGAAGCCGGGTGATAAGATAACGGGTAATGATAAATACCGGATTCAGAAAAAAGAATCGACGCTTGAATGTATCGGTTACGATGAAAACGTGGAAATATCTATCGGAAAATTCACGGACTGTATGCATTTTAAGACGTCCGGCGAGCTAAGATACGACGGGGAATTTACGCTCGATATGTTTTACGCCAAAAACGTCGGGCTTGTCAAAGCCAAGGCAAAATACGGCGAAAAGGTCGAAACATACGAACTTACGGAATACACCGTCGTCGGCGGAGACGGATATTTTCCGTGCGCCGTCGGCAACAGGTGGGTGTACAAAAACGTCGATCAGCCGGAATGGGCGTATCAGCACATCGAGCGCACGGTGGAATATTTCGACGGAGAGCTCGTCAACGTCGCCGTCTCAGCTCCCGCGGCACTGTCAAAGGATTTTGAAAACGCGACGGATCTCGACTCGTCAGTATATCTTTCGTTTGCCGACGTTCTTTGCAGCGACTGGCACATAGAGGAGGCGATAGATATGTTAAAGCGCGGCGTGCGGCTGAATATAAACGAGGAATCCGTGCGGATATCGCTTTACGGCATCGAGGCGCTCGAACGTCTTATGGAATATCGCAAGGACGGCAAAAGCCGCCTCTGCCCGTCGTCGATAAACGCGGCGACGCTCGGCGTTTCGGTCGGCACGGTGAAATACGACGACTCAAACATCATATCTTTCGGCCCGTACCGCTTCGGCAAGCGCGGCAGATATGAGGACAGGATATTCGGCATAAAGCCGTTTAGGTATCTTGATCTGTTTATGAAAACGCTGTGGGACGACAAATGGACGGTAGGCTACCGCGAGGAAAGGGACACCGACGACGGAAAATTCATTTTCACCGTCGAAGAGGGCGGCACGGTCACCGTTCCCGCCGGCACATTTGAAAATTGCCGCAAAATAACGCTTCGCGTCGATAAGCCCGACGGCGAGGACGACAAATGGTTCTATGGGGACGGCTACAAGCGTATGCACTGCGGCGTAAAGGAATATTTCTTCGCTCCGGGCGTCGGGATAGTGAAGATAAAATCGACGTGGGGAGAGGCGATATACGCCGAGTGCGACCTTGTTTCGTATTCCGTCCCCGCCGCGACAAAGGAAGAATTTCTGCCCGTGCACATCGGCAACCGCTGGGAATACGATGAGCCGCATCTGACAAGCGAGGGCTATCGCGCAAAGGCGATATTCAGCGTTCCGTCCGGCATGAACGGAAAGTATCTTATGACGAGCAGTCAGGAATTTTTGTACCTTGACAGCGAAGAAAAATACGAAGAATTCGTAAAAGAAAGCCACAAATATTGAGTGAATGTGGCGATTTCAAAGCAAAAAGCGAGGCATTGCCTCGCTTTTGTGTAAAAAACAAATCCGAACAAAGTTCGGATTTGTTTTTTGTTGGTGACCCGTACGGGAATCGAACCCATGTTTTCAGCGTGAGAGGCTAACGTCTTAACCGCTTGACCAACGGGCCGGGTGCGCACAAACCGTGCGCAAGAGTGATTATATCACAGTAAACATAAAAATGCAATAGTTTTTTTGAATTTTATTTATTTTTTTACTTATTCAGGTTATTCAGGTATTCTTCGAGCGTAAGCCCAGATTTTGTTATCTCGTTCGCACAGCGTCCGACGTATCTGAAATGCCACGGCTCGAACGCGTATCCCGTTATATCCTCTTTGCCTTTCGGATATCGCAGGATGTATCCGTATTTCGGCGCGTTCTCGCACAGCCAGCGGAATTCCTCCGTGTCGGCGAACGACACCTCGGCGCTTTTCATCGAATGCATATCGACGGCGAGCCCCGTGTGATGCTCGCTGTACCCGGGAAGCGCGACATATCTTCCCGTGAGCCTGTCCGCTTCACTTTCGTCGGAGCCGCCCGACACGTACATGGCGCGGCGCGTGTTGTATATCTGCTCCTGATACTGCCGCGAACGGTATGCGCTCGTAACGCTTATATTATATCCGGCTTTGTCCGCGGCATAGAGAAGCGCGTCGAGCGCGTATGCCGCTTCTTTTTGCAGATATTGCGTCGGGCGTCCGTCGTCGCGCGTGTGGAATACGGGTACGAGATTTTCCTTGACGTAAGCCTCATATTCCTCGGTGCACGGGTTTTGCTTGTTTACGAGCACAAGATCGCCGCATTTCGCATGCGGCATGATAAGCGATGCAATGATCAAAAAAACAGAAAGAATTTTCATAAATATCACCTCGAAAATAGTATTTTACGAGGCGATTTATTTATTCGCGTTATTTTCTC
>CAJONA010000144.1 GCA_905235755.1 uncultured Clostridia bacterium | reverse complement strand
GATTGGAGTTTCTCGTACTGTGCGACCCGCTCCAACTTGGTCCAATGTATTTCCTTGGAGTTCATTTTTTCCGGAATCAATATTGCGACGGATTACCGTTTTCTTGTCTGCGGGAACTATACTGCTTTTTATCGTTATGAGCAGAATGTTGTGTATATCGTGCGGGTGATATACAGCAGGCGGGACTTCATGAGAATTCTTTTCGGAGATAATTCGGAAGAAGAAAACTGAATAAAGATATCATACACGACAAAAAACGAGGTACATTATGCGATTTATATGGACTGACTATAACGCAGCAGATGAAGAAACCGTAGAGAAATGGATGGATCGTACCGCGCGAAAAAATACCGGCTGTGAAGACGGATGGGCTGATTATGCCAATGCCTGTATAGAGGAAACAGATACCGTATTAGGCGAGAATTTCTGGTTGATGATGGTTTCAGAGGACGGAAAACCTTTCGCAGCGATTGCTGTTGCCTTATGGGAAGGAGAACTGACGATATCTGAACTTGTCGTGGCTCCTGAAAGGCGAGGTCATGGATTGGGTTCTGCGCTTCTCATGGAGCTTCTGAATAACAGCGGCGCAATTCTCGGAAAAGAATTTGTATCGGCGAAGGCGGTTATTTTCCCGGACAACACTGCATCTCAAAAAGCATTTGAAAAAGCCGGATTTCGTTTTGAGTCAGCACACCCGGACGGAGATGCGTGGTATTATACATATCGAAAATGAGATCGGCGTCCGCAAGTCATATGTTTGCTTTTATGAAATGGGAAACATCATTACACCGGATTATATCACGCAGGGTTTTTCAAGGATATAATTGCAGCGTACTAATTTTAAAATTGCAATATGCTTTTCAAAATTTGCACGCAATACTTTTAAAAAGCGTGACAAACCTCTTGCTTTTTTGGAAGCGAACAATTATAATATAAACACGCATAATGCGAATACTGCGTGCAGAAGGTTGGTGGCAGTTTGAATAAGCACGATACTGTAATTAACCAAATTTATAAACGAAAGGGAGAATCATTATGGAAAACACAACGAAACAACTGAAGATATGGCGCGTCGTCGCCATTATAGCCCTCCTCGCGCTGGTGACGGTCAGCGTCCTTTACGCCTTCGGCGTAGGATACAAAAACTCCTCGCCTGCCGCCGGTACAAACGCGCTGTCGCTCTGGAACGACGGAACGGGAGCGAAGAAAAGCCTTACCGACTACGTCACCGCCGTCACAAAAGAGGGCGGAGCCGACTTTATCCCGGTCGAGGACCGCATCGCGGTATTTGATATGGACGGCACGCTCGCCTGCGAGACGTTTTATACCTACTACGACACGATGATGTTCATCGAATACTGTCTGTACGACCACCCCGAGCGCGTCTCGGATGAGCTGAAAGAAGTCGCCGCTTCGATCAAACCCGGTTACGTTGCAGACGAAACGCTGGCAAGAAACTTTGCGAAAGCCTTTGCCGGGCTGACCGTAGAAGAATTCTATAACTACGCCGTTTCCTTCGGGCAGAAGAAGACCGCCAGCTTCAACAATATGCGCTATATCGACAATTTCTATCTGCCGATGGTGGAGCTGGTGAAGTACCTCTATGAAAACGGATTTGAGGTCTGGGTAATCAGCGGCACCGAGCGCACCACCACACGCGCCATCGTCGCAAACTCTCCGATCAAGGATTACGTCTCGCCCGAGCACGTGATCGGCACCGATTTTGAGGTCAAGCAAAAGGGCCACGAGGACGAGCCGTCCAATATGAACTTCAAATATGAGAACGGCGACGAGCTTGTTCTGACCGGCGGATTCATTCAGAAAAATCTCAACAGCAACAAGTCGATCTACGTCGAGCGCGAGATCGGCAAGCGCCCTGTGCTCGCCTTCGGCAACAGCGGAAGCGACACCAGTATGATGAACTACGCGATAGATTCGAGAAATCCCTACAAGGCGCAGGCGTATATGATCGTCGCAGACGATAACGTGCGCGAATGGGGTACGCAGGACTGGGAGGCAAAATCCGCCGACTACATATCCAAAGGCTTTATCCCGATCTCGATGAAAAACGATTTTTCCGTGATCTACCCCGACGGTATCACCAAGGCTGACGAACAGTACGTCCCCGCTGAAGTTCAGTACGAAGAGACCGATAAAGCGGCTTAATTTGGAATGAATGTAAATATGATCAAAAGAATTCTATGTATCTTTCTCGCCGTTTCTTTTCTCGTCGTCCTAATGACAGGATGCCGGAACGTCGAAACGAATCCGTCGTCCGACGAATTGAAGCTCACGGTCGATGAGATCAGCAAACACGGAAACGTGAAATTGAACGTCACCTTTGACGAAATGAAAGCGGCGGGGATCGAGATCGGCGATATTATCACCGCCAAGGCAGGCGAAAAGGAGTACGATCTCCCGGTCGGTACCGCTTACACCGACGTTGACAGCGGAGATATGATCTGCCGCTTCGATCTCGAAGACAACGAAGTCACGCTTGCGATCAACTACGGCTCCTTTGCCGAGGCGGCGGAGCTGGCGAAAAAGCAAACGATCGAGGAAGATCCCGGCTACAAGTGGGATATTCGCGTTCAAGAGATCGAGATCACGCTCAAAGAAAAGAAAGGCTATCTCGACGAATATCACGCCAGACATCTCACCCGCACCGACGCGCGGGAGGATTATCCAGATCTTTCAGACGAGGAGTTTGCAAACTTCCGCGCAATCTCCATGTCGAACTTGAAGGAAAAACTGCTTTACAGAAGCAGTACGCCGCTCGAACAAGCGCTCGGCAGGAACGAATACGCGATGGCGGCGACGGAAAAGGCGGGGATCCGGGCGATAATCAACCTCGACGATTCCGTCGATACCATGAAAAGCTACACGACCTATTCCGGCAGTTACTACAGCCGGTGCGCGGTCGTCAACCCCGAAATGGGCTATGATTTTGAAAGCGAAAAATTCGCCGCGAATATCAGGGAGTGCGTGCTGTTCATTATCGAAAACGACGGTCCCTATCTCATTCACTGTAAAGAGGGCAAGGACCGCACGGGGATCCTATGCGCGATCCTCGAATGCTTTGCGGGCGGGACGGCGGACGACGTCAAACGCGATTATATGATCACCTACTATAACTTCTACGGCGTAAATCCGGAGGACGCCGTATATTCGATCATTCTGAACAATAACCTGCTCAAAACACTCTCGGCTCTGCTTAAGATCGACAGTATCGAAACAGCAGATCTCAAAGAGAGCGCTGAACGGTATCTCACTTCGATCGGTCTGACAAACGAACAGCTTGACGCGCTCGGCAAGATGCTTGTGATAGATTAGAATCATTATTTTAAGGTGAAGTATGATCAAAAAGTTTTTATCTCTGATACTCGTCTGCACAATTCAGGTACCGGTAGTGCCGTTGGTCTCGGCTACCGCCTCGGTCGGTGCTTCTGCCTTCGGCAGAGGTGTCCACCGGACACCCGCACCCCCATATCCCAACTTGTCCGATCCAAACGTCCTTCATTTTGAAACCTCCA
>CAJONA010000143.1 GCA_905235755.1 uncultured Clostridia bacterium | reverse complement strand
GATAGGAAGAAAGCGCGAGGTGGATCGCGTCATGGCGATACTGTCGCGCCGACAGAAGAACAACCCGTGCCTTATCGGCGAGCCGGGAGTCGGAAAGACAGCGGTTGTCGAAGGGCTCTGCGAGCGCATCGCAGCGGAGAACGTCCCCGAGCCGCTGATAGGCAAATCTGTGATCATGCTCGACATCGGCGCGATGATAGCGGGTGCGAAATATCGCGGCGAATTTGAGGAGCGGCTGAAAAAAGTGATGGACGAGGTGATAAAAAGCAAGAACATCATCTTATTTATCGACGAGATACACACCATCGTAGGCGCGGGCGCGGCGGAAGGCGCCGTCGACGCGGCGAATATATTAAAGCCGTTCCTCGCGCGCGGCGAAATACAGATGATAGGTGCGACGACGACGCGCGAGTACCGCCGCCACATCGAAAAAGACTCCGCGCTCGAGCGGCGCTTTCAGCCCGTCACCGTCGACGAGCCGAGCGAGGAGGAAACGCTCGTGATACTGCGCGGGCTCCGCGAAAAATATGAGGAGCATCACAAGGTCGGTATAACGGATGATGCGCTCAAAGCGGCGATAACGCTGTCAAAGCGTTACGTGCCGGACAGATATCTGCCCGACAAAGCGATCGACCTCATCGACGAAGCGGCGTCTGTAAAACGCATGGAGAGCTTCACTGTTCCCGATGAGATAAGAGCCGAGGAAAAACGCGCGGCGGCGCTTCTCGGGATGAAGGAGGATGCAATACGCGCGCAGAATTTTGAAGAGGCGGCGCGGCTGCGCGACGTCGCCGCTTCCGCCGAGAGAAGGGCGCGCGAGATGAAAACGCGCTGGCGCAGCGAGACAAATCTCGAAGACATCGTCATCACGCCGGACGATATAGCCGAGGTCGTGACTATGTGGACCGATATCCCTGTCGGGAAGATCAAAAGCGACGAAAAAACGGCGCTCCTCTCTCTTGAAAAAGATCTTTCAAAGAAGCTTATCGGGCAGGACGAAGCCGTGCGCCTTTGCGCGCGCGCCTTGCAGCGCGGCAGGCTCGGATTTGCGGGAAAGCGCCGCCCGATCTGCTCGCTGATGTTCATCGGCGGCACGGGCGTAGGCAAGACGGAACTGGCGCGGCTCATAGCCGAGGAGCTTTTCGGCTCGCGCGACGAGCTGATCCGCATAGATAAATATATGGAACGGCACAGCGTGTCGCGCCTGATAGGTTCACCTCCCGGGTACGTGGGGTACGGCGAGGGCGGCAAGCTGACAGAGAGCATACGCAACCGTCCGTATTCGGTGGTGCTTTTCGACGAGATCGAAAAGGCGCATCCCGACGTGTTGAATTTACTTTTGCAGCTCCTTGACGACGGCATGCTGACCGACTCCGAGGGCAGACGCGCCGATTTCAAAAGCGCCGTCGTGATAATGACGTCAAATGTCGGAAGCACCGTCAGGACAAACAGGAGCGGCTTTGTGCAAAACCCCGATGCCGAGCGCGAAAAATCCATGTCGGCGCTCAAAGATTCGTTCCGTCCCGAGTTTCTCGGCAGGATAGACGAGATCGTCTTTTTCCGACCGCTCGGGCGCGAGGACCTCGAAAAAATAGCAAAGGTCATGCTCGCTGAATCCGCCGAGCGAGCGGCGGATGTCGGGATATCGCTGTCGTTCGACGACGGCGCGGCGGCGTTCGTTTCAGGGAGCATCGAGGGCGAAAACCTCGGCGCAAGGCCGCTCAGGCGCGCTGTACGAACGCTTGTCGAGGACGAACTTTCGTCGATGATGCTCGACGGAAAGATAGTGTTCGGCGACTCCGTGAGATGCGTTTCGAACGGCGAAAAGCTCGTTTTTGAAAAAGAAGAGAAACCGTTGTCAACCAAAATTTAATTTTTGGTTGACAACGGCTTTTTTTTGAGTAAAATAATATCCGGAGGGCGAAATGAAAAACAGTATTGCAAAAAAAATATCGTATACAGCGCTTTTTTGCGCTTTTATAGCCGTGTGCTCGTGGGTGTCTGTGCCGACTTCAAACGGCATATCGTTCACTTTGCAGACGTTCGCCGTGCTCGTTGCGGCGGCGCTCCTCGGCTTGAAATACGGAACGGCGGCTGTCGCAGTATATATATCGCTCGGCGCAGTCGGCGCGCCTGTCTTTTCCGGATTTCGCGGCGGACTCGGCGTCATAGCCGGCGTGACGGGCGGATATATCGTCGGATTTATCTTCACGGCGCTTATCGTCGGAATTTCAAAACGGATATTCGGCACAAAAACTTTGCCTCTCGTCGCGTCTATGATACTCGGCGTACTTGTTTGCTACGCGTTCGGAACGGCGTGGTTTTGCATCGTATATTCGGGCGAGATGACGTTTGCGTCGGCGCTGATGATCTGCGTCGTGCCGTATATACCTTTTGACGCGATCAAGATCGCGGGCGCGGTCGTAGTAACAAAAAGACTTGAAAAATACATAAAAATATGAGGTGCTTATGAGCGTAAAGGACGACGTTCTCTATATTTTAGAGATGAATAGGGGAGACTCGGTGTCGGGAGGAGCGATAGCGACGGCGCTCGGCGTGAGCAGAAACGCCGTTTTTAAAGCCGTGAACGCGCTTCGCGCCGAAGGACACGACATATCGTCATCTCACGGCGGATACGTCATTCCGAAAGACGAAAATTCGCTTTCTTTGCCTATAATCGAAAAATATCTGAACGACAAAAAATATAATATACAGTTGTATAAAAGCGTATCGTCGACGAATACGCTGCTGAAATCCGCCGCTGAGAACGGCGAGCGCGAGTGGACGGTGATCATCGCCGAAGAGCAGACCGCCGGGCGGGGGAGACTCGGAAAAAGCTTTGCGTCTCCGAAAAAAACGGGAATTTATACATCTGTATTATTGCGCCCGGATGTCTCGCCCGACAGGACAATGTATATCACGGTCGCCGCGGCGGTGGCTGTCGCTCGGGCGATAGAAAAAAACACCGGCAAGCGCGCAGAGATAAAATGGGTAAACGATATTTACGTCGACGGGAAGAAGGTTTGCGGCATCCTTACCGAAGCGTCTTTTGACACCGTCAGCGACAGGATATCTTATGCCGTCGTCGGAGTTGGCATAAATGTTTCGCTCCCGGACGGCGGATTTGAGAAAGAACTCGAAAATATCGCGGGGGCGATAAGCGACGTATCGACCGCCGATTTGCGCGCGAGGCTGATCGCCGACTTTCTCGTCGGATTTTCCGCCTTTTACGAGCGCGGATTTGAGAGCGCCGTCGAAGAATATCGCTCGCGGCAATTGCTCATCGGCAAAGAGATAGAGATCCTGCGCGGCGGCGAGCGCATACGCTCGACGGCAGTCGGCGTCGATGAAAATTGCCGCCTTTGCGTCGTTTATCCCGACGGGAGAGAGGAAAAACTCGTCTCTGGCGAGGTCTCGACGCGCCTTCCTTTATGACGACTACGCTATAATGCTTTTTATCCACCTGCCGTCCTCATCGGTGACAGCGCCGAATATCCGCGCGAAAAGATAATACAAAGCCGCAGAGACGAATATGCCGAGCGAAAGCCGTATCGGAGATGACAGCGACAGCGGCATTATTATAATGCCGGCGAGCGACACCGCGCCGACGGCGCAAAGCGCCGGAACGGCGGCGAACTCGAAGATATTAAAACGAAAATCAGTCACTTTGAGCAGCCGCGCGAGGCTGAGCGACGCGTTGAGCAGCTCGGTCACGAATACGCAAAAAACGTATCCGTCCATGCCGAAACGCGGCAGGAGCAATATCACAAGCGCGACGCTTGTCGCCGCGTCGATAATGTTGTATCTCATCGACGCGAGCTGTTCGCCGAGCCCTTTTAGCATACCGTCGACCACGGTGTCGAGGTACATCACGGGGATCAGAAATCCGAAAATGCGTATGTATTTGCCGCACAGCTCGTTGTTATAGACGAGCATGCCGAGTTCGTCGGCGAAATATATGAACACTCCCGACACAAAGATCGCAAAAAGCAGTCCGAATTTTATCGAGCGCGCGACGATGTACTTGATATGCTTGCTCTCTTTGACGTTTTTATATTTTGCTTTGAGATCCGACAGCTCCGGCACGATGAGCGAGGCGAACGTCGAGCACAGCGCAGAGGGAAACAGTATGAGCGGAAATACCATTCCGTGGACCACGCCGTACAGAGATAACGCCTCGGCGGAATTCGCGCCGCTCTTTTTCAGCCCGACGGGGATGAGCACGTGCTCCGCCGTCGAAAGTCCGGAGCGCAGATATGCGCTCAGCGCTATCGGTATAGAGATGCCGAGCATCCTTTTTGTCAGCGGCGCCGACGGCGCCGCGTCGCGTTTCGGCAGATGCCGTTTTTTGTCTATAAGATACAGCACAAACATATACGAAAACGAGATCCCTTCGGAAACGCTCGTTCCGATGACGAGCGCGAGGCACGCGTATTCGATGCCGCGAGGCGCTAAAAAGTTAAGCGCGACAATGATTATCGCGATCTTTATAAACTGCTCTATCACGTTTGAGATCGCGCTTTTGTATATGCGGCGCACGGCTGAAAAATACCCGCTCAGCACGTTGGACACGGCGATGAACGGCAGGCTTACCGCAAGCGCTTGAAGCGAGATCTTTGTTCGCGCGTCGCCGAGCAGGCTCGACGATATGACGTCTGCGCCGAAAAACAATATCAGCGCGGCGGCAGTGCCGAATATCACCGCGTAGGCGAGGCATCGCCGC
>CAJONA010000142.1 GCA_905235755.1 uncultured Clostridia bacterium | reverse complement strand
CGTGCCTCGACGCTCTCGCAGACGAGAGCCGCTTCGGCATAGTCGTCAGAGCAAAAGGCATAGTTCCCTCGCCGGACGGCAAATGGGTGCATTTCGACTATGTTCCCGGCGAAAAGAACGTGCGCTTCGGCACGGCGGAGGTAACAGGCAGGCTTTGCGTCATCGGCTCCGCACTCAAAGACGACGAACTTGAAAAACTGTTCGGGGTATAAAAATGAAAGACGTACCGGTATATCTTTTTCTCGGATTTTTGGAATCGGGAAAGACAAAATTCATCGGGGAAACGCTGCTCGATCCGCGCTTCAATCAGGGCGAAAAGACAGTCATTTTGATGTGCGAGGAGGGACTTGAAGAATACGATCTGTCCGCTTTCAAGGACGGGAACGTGTATATTGAAAGCGTAGACAGCGAAAATGATCTGACAGTCGAACGGCTCGCCGCTATTGAGAAAAAATATTCTCCCGACAGGATAATGGCGGAATATAACGGAATGTTCCTCGTTCAGACGCTCATCGACGCACTGCCCGAAAACTGGTCGATAGCGCAGGTTTTCATGTTCGTCAACTCCGAGACTTTCCTCTCGTACAACAGCAATATGCGGCAGCTGACGTTTGACAAGCTGAGCATGGCGGATCTTATCGCGTTCAATCGCTTCGACGACAAGTATGACCGCGACCTATTTCACAAGACCGTGCGCGCCGTAAGCCGCCGCGCCGAGATAATCTTCGAGTACAAAGACGGCACCGTAGTGCCGGACGACACCGTGGATCCGTTGCCGTTCGACATCGACGCACCTGTCGTCGAGATATCCGACCGCGACTACGCGATATGGTATCAGGATCTGTGCGAGGATACGAAAAAATACGACAAAAAGACGCTTTCTCTGCACGTGAAGGCTTTGAAGACGCGCTCCGGCGACAGCTTTGTCATCGGGCGCGACCTTATGACGTGCTGCGTTGAGGATATACGTCTCGCCGCGATAGCGTGCCGCGTCCAAGACGCGCCGCAGTTCAAAGACGGCGAATGGTTCAACGTCACGGGCAAGATCGAGATACGTTTCAGCATGGCTTACGGCAAAAAAGGCCCCGTGATGAACATAGAAAAAATGGAAAAAGCCGATCCGCCCGAACAGCCCGTAGCGACATTTTATTGATATTTGATCTTAATAGAAGCAAAAAAGTCGGGGTATCCCGACTTTTTTGTATAAAAATAACTTGCAAAGGTATAAATTTGCACGGAAAATATTGAAAATCAAAAATGCGTATGATATAATAATTTTTAATATTTCATAAATTAACGGTTTGGGAGACGAAAATGAAAATATTCACTCGCGGCGAAGAAATAACGTACAAGCTCGACGAGCTTTACGAAAAACACGGCTACCGACGCTTCAAAATGAACAAATTTGAGGAATATGCCTTTTATATTGAGCATAAGAACTTTTTGAAGTCGGAAAACGTCATATCCTTCGGCGACCTCGACGGCAAACTCATGGCGCTCAAACCGGACATAACGCTTTCGATAGCGAAAAACGCCGACACGGAAAAGGCGTCGCGCGTTTATTATAACGAAAACGTCTACCGTTCGGCGAACGGCATGCGCGAGTACAAAGAAATACCGCAGGTCGGCCTCGAATTTATCGGAGACATAGATATATATGCGGAGTGCGAGACGATATTGCTCGCCGCTCGGAGCATGGCGATGCTCGGCGGCAGATACACGCTCGATCTCTCTCATATGGGCTTTGTCGGCGCGATGCTGTCGTCCCATAAGTTAAGCGAAAAGACGCACGCTGCCGTGCTCGAAGCACTCGGTCAAAAGGACGGCGGCGAGATATATCGCCTGTGCGTCGACGACGGATCGGATGAAGACAGCGCAAGACGCGTCGCGTCCCTTGCGGAGATACAAGGCTCATTTATCGGCGCATACGAAAAGGCGCGCGCGCTTTGCACGTGCGAACAGGCGGAGAAAGCGCTCGACGAGCTTGCGACAGTGTATAATTTTTTAAAATCCGCAGACGCGGCGGACTGTGTGAACCTCGATCTTTCGATAGTCAACGATATGAATTATTACAACGGCATCGTATTTCAGGGGTATCTTGAAAACGTGCCGAGGAACGTTCTGTCCGGCGGCAGATACGACAATCTGCTTTTAAAGCTCGGCAAGAGCGGCGGCGCGTGCGGATTTTCGGTGTACATAGACCTCATCGAGCTTTATCGCTCGTCCGTTGCGCCGCACACATGCGACGTCGCGCTGATTTACGGCGACGGCGACGATATATGCGCCGTCGAAAAGCTCGCGGACTCATATCGCGCAAGCGGAAACAGCGTCGTGGTTACGAAAAACGAATGCGACGTCTCCGCCGCAAAAAAAATAAAATTTATCGGCACGGGGGCTGAAAAATGAAAGATATACTCAGCATCGCTCTGCCAAAAGGCAGGCTCGGAGATCAGGCATATAAGCTGTTCGCCGACATCGGGCTCGACTGCCCTTCACTGATCGAACCGGGAAGAAAACTCATATTTGAAAATAAAGAAAACGGCGTGCGCTTCTTTTGGGCAAAGCCGTCGGACGTGGCTATCTATGTTGAAAACGGCGCGGCGGACATCGGCGTCGTCGGGCTCGACATTCTGCTCGAACAAAAGCCCGACGTGTTCAATTTGTGCGACCTCGGCATAGGCAAATGCCGCGTCGCCGTCGCGGCGAAGCGCGGATTTTGCGACAATCCCGACCGCTCGCTGAAAGTGGCGACAAAATTCGTGAACATAACGAAAGATTACTACGCGTCGCGCGGGCGCAACATCGAAGTCGTCAAGCTCAGCGGCTCGATAGAGCTCGCGCCGATCCTCGATATGACGGACGTCATCGTCGATATAGTCGAAACGGGGGAAACATTGCGCGAAAACGACCTCGAAGTCGTAAGCGACATCATGCCGATAAGCGCGCATCTTATCGCAAACAAATCGAGCTTCCGTTTCAAAGCGGACAGGATAGGCGAGCTTAAACAGCGTTTTGACGAAAGGAAATAAAAAATGATAAAGATATACTATCAAAGCGAGCTTACGGCAAATGAGATAATGTCGCGCGGCAACAGCGGTGCCGACATATCCGAAACCGTGGCGAAAATAATCGAAAACGTAAAAACAAACGGCGACAAGGCGCTCTTCGAATACTGCGAAAAATTCGACGGCGGCGCGCCGAAATCTCTCCTTGTGTCAAAAGACGAGATAGACGCGGCGTTTGATGATGTGAGCGACGAACTCATCGCTTCGATGACGGAAGCGCGCGACAACATTCATCTGTACCACTCAAAACAAACGAACAACGGATACGTCATATCGCAGAAGAACGGCGTCATGCTCGGTCAGAAGGTGACGCCGATAGAAAAGGTCGGTCTGTATATCCCCGGCGGCACGGCGACGTATCCTTCGGTACTGCTGATGAACGCCGTTCCCGCCAAAATAGCGGGCTGCTCCGAGATAGCCCTCGCCACTCCCGCAAAAGCGGGCGTGATAAATCCCGTTTTGCTCGTCGCCGCGTCTCTCGCAGGCGTCGACAAGATATATAAGAT
>CAJONA010000141.1:3589-4260 GCA_905235755.1 uncultured Clostridia bacterium | reverse complement strand
GTCGACAAGGCTGAAGCGGGCAAGATCGAGGAGGTCGTCGATATTCCGGACGTGGTGGCGGCGCCCGTCAAGAGCGGCGACAAAATAGGCACTATAACGTACAAGAGCGGCGACAACGTGATCGGAACGGCGGATATCGTCGCCGCTGCCGACGTCGACAAGATAAGTTATTTCACGCTTCTGCCGAAAATTTTCCGCTGGTTTATCATGGCGCCCGAAAGTTGATGTTTACTTTTTAATAAATTGATGGTATAATTATGACGGAGCACCGCTCCGTCATAATTATTTTTGGAGATTTCAAATGATCATCGATAAAAGACCGACCGCCGCGATAATGACGCTCGGATGCCGCGTAAATCAGTACGAGTCGAGCGCCGTCGAGGACGAGCTTCGATCGCTCGGTTTCGAGGTGCGCGATTTTTCGGAAAAATGCGACGTTTACATAATCAACACCTGCGCCGTTACAGGCGAGAGCGAGCGCAAGTCGCGCCAGATGATACGGCGCGCGACGGCGACAAATCCGGACGCTTACGTCATTGTCATGGGGTGCTTTTCGCAGCTCGACGCCGACGCGGTGGCGAAGATGGAGGGCGTGTCATATGTCTGCGGCAATCGCAACAAGCTCGGCGCGGCGGACGCGGCGGCGAAGCTGTGCCGCGGTGAAAATATAT
>CAJONA010000141.1:0-3576 GCA_905235755.1 uncultured Clostridia bacterium | reverse complement strand
TCAAGCGGCGAGATACTCGACGTCGAGCGCGCGCCGATAGAGAAGATGCGGATAAACGGCTTTGACCGCACGCGCGCGTATGTCAAAATCGAGGACGGCTGCGACAACAACTGCTCGTACTGCATAATCAAAAAGGCGCGAGGCGGCGTCGTTTCACGCAAGATAAGCGATATATGCGAGGAGATCGGCCGCCTCGCCTCGGGCGGATATAAAGAGATCGTACTGACGGGAATAGAGGTGGCTTCGTTCGGCAAGGACACCGGCGAGAAACTGACCGATCTGATATTTAAAGTCGCTTTAAACGAAAAGATAGAGCGCATCAGACTCGCGTCTCTCGAACCGTCGGTTCTGACGCGGGATTTTACGGACGCGGTAAGCTCGATACCGAAATTCATGCCGAGCTTTCATCTCTCGCTCCAAAGCGGATCGTCGCGTATTCTTGCGCTTATGCGGCGCAAATATAACGCTTCGCGCGTCCTTGAAAACGTGAGTTATATAAAGGAAAATATACCGAACGTCACGTTCACCGCCGATGTTATCGTCGGGTTCCCCGACGAGAGCGAAGAGGATTTTATACAGACGTGTAATATGGCTGGCGAGATCGGATTTCTGCACTTGCATATATTCCCGTTTTCGGCGCGCAAGGGAACGGACGCCGCCGTGATGAAAAATCAAGTGCCGACAGAGATCAAGAGAGAGCGCTCGGCGCGGTTGAAAGCGCTCGGCGAAAAGATGAGCAAAAACGTTTATGAAAAAGCGTGCGACGGCAAGAGCCGCGCCGTGCTGTTTGAAACGCCGCACGGCGCGTGGCAGGTCGGACACACTCCCGAAATGCTCGAAATATACGTAAAATCGAAACGACCGCTTCAAAATGAGATATATAACGTCACGCCCGTCGAATACAAAAACGGAAAGCTGTACGGCACGATCTCGAAGGAGGAAGAATGAAAACGCTCGAGATAGGAAAAAACGACGCAGGTCAGCGGCTCGATAAGTTCATATCGAAGACTTTTCGTGCGATGCCGCCGTCGGAGATGTACAAATACATCAGAACGAAGAAGATAAAAGTCAACCGCCGCCGCGCCGAAGCGTCGCAAAAGCTGGAAATCGGCGACACGGTCGAGATTTTCGCGCGCGATGAATTCCTTACCGACAGGCGCGACGAATTTTTCAAAAATATAAGACCGACGTTTGACGTCGTATATGAGGACGAAAACATCATCCTTTGCGACAAGCCCGTGGGGCTGCTGTCGCACAGCGACACTGACGGCGAGCAGAACACGCTCGCGGAGCAGATAAAGGCATACCTCTGGCAGAAGGGGGAGTATGATCCCGCCGCCGAAAACTCGTTCGCGCCCGCTTTGTGCAACCGCATAGACAGAAATACCGCGGGGCTTGTCGTGGCGGCGAAAAACGCGGAGGCTCTTCGCGTGATGAACGAAAAGATAAAAAACCGCAAGGTGTCGAAATACTATCTGTGCATGGTCCACGGAAAACTCGAAAAAAATTCCGGCACGCTGACGGGGTACATCGAAAAGGACGCAAAAGAGAACAAGGTCACGGTATTCGCGTCCGTTCCTCGCGGACGCGAGAAAAATATGCGCCGGATAATAACGAAATACCGCGTTATATATTTTGACGGCGAGAACAGCGTGCTCGAAGTAGAACTCGTCACGGGACGCACGCATCAGATACGCGCTCATTTTGCGTCGATAGGGCACCCGCTCGTCGGCGACGGAAAGTACGCGGAAAACAAGGAGGACAGAAAAAAAGGATTTTATCATCAGGCGCTGTATTCGTACAAGCTCGTATTTGAGAGGGACGAGCCGACGCTTTTGTCGTATCTCGACGGCAGGACGTTCAAAATAGACGAGAGCAAGGTCGGATTTATCAAATAATAAAAAAATTTTCAAAAAAATCGAAAATATTCACTTTTACATTGAAATATCGATGAAGATATAGTATAATATTGAAGAAAAAAACGCTTTCGGGCAAAAGGAGACAAAATGGGCCAACTTCACATTATATCACATCCGCTTATACAGCACAAACTCACGCAGATGAGAATAGCAGACACGGGATCAAAGGACTTCCGCGAGCTGCTCGAAGAGATCTCGCTTCTTATGGCGTATGAGGTCACGCGCGATCTTCCGACGGAAGATATCGAGATCGAAACGCCGATCGCAAAGACGATAGGCAAAAGGATAGCGGGCAAGAAACTCGCCGTTGTTCCGATACTCCGCGCAGGACTCGGAATGATGGACGGTATCCGCAAGCTCGTTCCCGTCGCAAGAGTCGGATTTATCGGTCTTTACCGCGATCCGGTAACGCACGAGCCCGTCGAATATTACTGCAAGCTCCCCGAGGACATAGACAAGAGGATCGTCATCGTCGTCGATCCGATGCTCGCCACGGGCGGCTCGGCGAGAGACGCCATAACGATGCTCAAAAAACGCGGCTGCAACAACGTGCGGCTTATGTGCCTTGTCGGCGTTCCGGAGGGCGTAGAAGTTGTGCAGAAGGCTCACCCGGATGTCGACATCTATCTCGCCGCACTCGACGAAAAGCTCAACGATCACAAATATATCGTTCCGGGACTCGGCGACGCGGGCGACAGAATATTCGGAACAAAATAAGATCAATGACCGCAAATACTTTGTTTGCGGTCATTTTTGAAAGCGAGAAAAACGATGACCGAAAAAGAAAAAATGTTTAAAGGCATGATATACGATCCGTTCAGCGAGGGTATGCCCGAGGAGCGCCGCCGCGCGCACCTGCTTTGCCAAAAGTACAACGCGCTCGGCGAGGACGAGACGGAGGAAAGGGAAAGGATACTCGACGAGCTGATGCCAGAGCGCGGAGACGGCGTGTATCTGCAAGGACCGATACAGTTCGATTTCGGGACTCACATAAAAATGGGCAAGGGTTCTTATGCAAACTTCAATTTCGTCGTACTCGACGAAAACACGGTTACGATAGGCGAAAATGTGTTTATCGGACCGAACTGCTCATTTCTCACGCCGATACATCCTCTTTGCTATGAGAACAGGAACACGTTTTTCAACGAAAAGACCGGCGTTTTTACGAATATCGAATACAGCAAGCCGATAGTGATCGGCGATAACTGCTGGCTTGGAGGCGGCGTTACGGTGCTGCCCGGCGTCACGGTAGGCGAGGGAAGCGTCATCGGCGCGGGCTCGGTCGTTACAAAGGATATCCCCGCAAATTCGCTCGCTCACGGCAATCCCTGCCGCGTCGTGCGGGAGATAACGGACGCAGATCGGCTGTGTAATCACCTGGAATTGTTTGAATAAGGGGAAATCGCCGTTTTTATCGGCGATTTTTTATCGTTTTTTTCTCGCGCGGCTCTGTTCTCTCGCGCGCCGCTATTTTCCGCGCCTCGGGCGCGAAGGACTAATGTACTTTTTCTTTCAGCGCGAAAGAAAAAGTACGAAAAAGAACGCTTGGGCGGGTTGCACATATTCGGCGATTCCGTGTCGCTGCTGTTGCGGTAAACCGCAACAGGTCGACATATCGCCGAGATCGTTTGCAGATAAAGCCGTATGCACACGACAT
>CAJONA010000140.1:3715-4205 GCA_905235755.1 uncultured Clostridia bacterium | reverse complement strand
ATGACTCTATCGGGTGTATCACGCCGATATTGACGACGGGCTTTCCGCGCGTCATGACCGTGTTCACTCTGGCGAAATGATCTTCTATATACGGATATTCTTTGTACCAAGGGGACTGATAGCCTATCGACGCGGGGTAGTCGCGTTTCGCTTCGCCGCCCATCGACACCCAGAACAGGTGAGGCACGCGGAACGTCACGCCGAACGCCGCCTGCCAGTCGCCCTGCTGCTTATGACCTTTAAAATCGTAGTACCAGTTCGTAACGCCGTAAAGCTCGCTCATCATTCCCTCGCGCCCGTACTGGCGCGCCGCGCTCTGGCACTGCTTCGCCGTTGAAAGTTCGTGGTGATCGGCGAGCATATCTATACCCGGCAAAGTGATCGAACGGTACGAACGCATAGTCTCGCCCGTCGCTATCGTCTGCGTCCACAGCGCCGGCTCCATCATCATGTGGCAGGTAAAGTCGATGCCGTTTCTTTTGCACCAGTC
>CAJONA010000140.1:0-3666 GCA_905235755.1 uncultured Clostridia bacterium | reverse complement strand
ATACCGCGCGCGGGAGATCTCGCCGTCCGACAGCTCATACATAAGTTCGGGAAGCTTGTCGACGATGGAAAAGCCGTATGTTTTTTTGAATGTCTCGTCAAAATCGGTCGTGTACGGCATCAAGACAAAGCCGCGTTCAAACGGCATGTTCAGATACGTTTTGCCCGTCATCTGCGGCTCGTCGGAGAATATGGACGGCACGACCGTGCCGAACTCATCGCCGACGGCTTCTTTGTAACGCTCGTGAGTTATTTTCACAAAGTTTTCAATGGCGGGCTTTGAGAGCGTATCGACAAACGCTCCGCCGTTGCACCACGGCGTGGGAGGCATATATTCAACGTAAGCAAACAGCTTTATCCCGCTCGCTTTTTGCGAAATATCGATACGTTTATACGACGTCATATATCCGTCGCCGTCAAGCATAACGTCGTAGCAGGCGAGAAAATAATATTTAGATTTCGGCATCTCGCTCGTTGAATTATCTATATCTTCATCGACGGTGAGCGTGCCGTCGTTATACGGAAATGTCGTTATTTTCAGCGATTTCTGCCTGAATTCGACGTTGTCTTTCGTGTTCAGTCCGCCGGCAAAGCCCGACGGCCACTTGTCCTCGTCATAGAGATATGCGCGCATTCCTTCGCTTTTCGCCTTGTTCACGCACGTTTTCACGAGCGACATAAAATCATCGGAGAGGTACGGTGTCGCCAGCCCGACGCGCGGATGCATGTGGAATCCGCCGAAGCCCATTTCTTTGATATAATCTATCTCTTTTGTCAAAAGTTCGGGCGTCATTTCGCAGTTCCAAGCCCAAAACGGCGCGGCGCGGTACTCGGAAGTCGGGTTTTTGAAAAGTTCGAGGTCAAGCTTTTCGCTTTTGCTTTTCGGATAAAACATAGCATTCTCCTAAAAATATGCGTTTTTTTTATTCTAACATAACGGCATGTCAAAATCAACATAAATATTCCGATTCGATTGACTTCCGCCGCGGCTTATGATAAAATAAAAATGAATTTTTCAAGCGGAGGCAAATCATGCTCAAAAACACGTATGCAAAACTGAAAAACAAAGAGGACGTCGTAGTCGCGTATATCGGCGGTTCCATCACCGAGGGCGCCGGCTCGACGGACAAGAGAACGAAGGGCTGGCGTTCGCATGCGACAAACTGGCTCGCTAAAACGTATCCGGAATCGAAAATAACGGAGATCAACGCGACGATAGGCGGCACCGGCTCGGACTTTGCGATCTTTCGCATCGACGATGTTTTGAAATACGAACCCGACCTTTTGTTCATCGAATTTTCAACGAATGACTCGGAGACGCCCGAGTGCGAGGAATACGAGGAGGCGATGATCCGCCGCGTGCTGAGAATATCGCCGAAAACGGATATCGTGCTCGTTCTGACGTGCGCGCAGAGGATCTTTGAAAAAATGCTTCGCGGCGAATATCCGGACAGTTACCGCTCGTATCACGTTCTCGCCGAGCATTACGGCCTGCCGCTTCTCGACATCGGCGAGGAGATAAACTCGCGCGTCCGCGCGGGCGAGGGCGACTATATGACGTACACAAAGGACAGCGTTCACCCGAACGACCTCGGGCACAAGATACTCGCCGCCGGCGCGATCCGCTTCCTTGCGCGCGAGCTTACGCTTCCGCTCCCGGTTCGCCGCGAAAAATACGAAAACGCGCGCCTTGTCGCGGCAAAGGATATAAAAGATACCGATTTTGACTACATCGACGAGCCGTTTGTCGGCGAGAGCGGTCAGTTCGGCTTCGGATATTTAAAAGCAAGCGGAGAGGGGCATTACATAAGATCGACGTTTGTCGGCACTACCGTCGGGATAGTATATCTCACGGCGCACGATTCGGGAGATATCAAATGGCGTATTGACGGCGGTGATTTTTCGACGCTTCGCCTCTGGGATGAGTACGCGCTCCGCTTTGACAGAGTGAACTATACGGTTTTTGCAAATGATCTGTCTTGCGGCGAGCACACGCTCGAAATCGTCGTTACCGGCGAGAGCGACGAACGCGCGGACGGCACGGCGGCGCAGATATCCGCGATCCTCGTCGCTTAAGGAGAAATATATGAAGATAGCACCTGCAAAAAAGCAACTGAAATTTCTCGATTGGGAGTTCGGAGCGTTCTTTCATTTCGGAATACGCACATTCAATCACGGACACCGCGACTGGGACGGCGAAGATATGCCCGCCGAAACGTTTGATCCGACGTCTCTCGACTGTCGTCAGTGGATACGGCAGGTCAAAGCCGTCGGCGCGAAATACGCCATAATGACGACAAAACACCACGACGGCTTCGCGCTGTGGCCGTCGAAATATACGTCTTATTCCGTCGCGGCGTCGCCGTGGAAAAACGGACGCGGCGACGTCGTGCGCGAATTTACAGACGCATGCCGCGCCGAAGGCGTTGCGGTCGGGCTTTACTATTCACCTGCTCAATGGGGCGCAACGGCTGTCACGTTCGACAAAGAGGAAGAATACGACGATTACTTTATAAATCAGATCTCCGAGCTTCTCACAAATTACGGCAAGATCGATTATCTTTGGTTTGACGGGTGCGGCTCCGGCGATCACAAATACGACGAAAAGCGCATAATAAACGTGATCCGCTCGCTCCAGCCCGACATACTCATATTCGGAATGTGGGACCCCGATACCGTATGGGTAGGAAACGAGGACGGCTACGCGCCCGAATGCAACACGGGCGTCGTGACGGTGAACGTCCTCGGCGAAATGAAAACGATATATGCTCCGTATGAGTGCGACTGCCGCATTCGCGGACGCTGGTTTTACGATCTTGATATGTATTCGCTTAAAAGCGTTGACGAGCTTTGCGCAATGTACGAGCTTTCCGTCGGGCGCGGAGCGAATCTTTTGCTCAATATCGGCCCGGACGACAGAGGACTGCTTCCCGACGCCGACATCGCGCGGCTGCGTCAGATGCGCGCAGAACTCGACCGCCGATACGCGCATCCGCTCCCGTTTGAGCCGATAAAGAAAGTCGATGACGGCGTGTATTCGATAGAATATTCGGATCATATGTTGAACAGTGAGATTCACGACACCGACTTTATACCGCTCTGCCGCTCGGTGATAATAAACGAGGACATAACGGCGGGCGTCGGCTCGCGCGGCTTCAAGCTGTGGGCGCACATACCGTCGAGAAGTCCGATATCCGACAGAAAAGTATGCGTTTACATCGGCGAAACGATCGGGCGCAAGCGGATAATCCGTATCCCGCCCATGCGCGCGCCGAAATTCACGCTCGAAATAACGGAGAGCGACGGCGAGTGCGTTATCACCGATATGAAAGTTTACGAATGAATTTATCAAAAGAGTGATTTTTATGATAGAATTCGACCACGTTTTGCCGTCGATGAGAGCTGCCGAAAGCTCTTCCCAAGCGACGGCGTTGCGCTTGTGCGGCTTGAACTCGAAGCCGACATCGAATATCTCGTCGTTGAGGGCGTTTGGCAGTATTATCGCACGACGGGCGATTTCGAGTGGGTGAAGAGCGTGCTGCCGCGCCTTGAAAAAGCGATAAACTATATGACCTCATCCCCAAAACGATGGAACAAGGAATACGGTCTTGTCATCGACAAGCGGCCCCATATCGCCGGCAACGTGTACACGGAGAAGATCGAGGGG
>CAJONA010000139.1 GCA_905235755.1 uncultured Clostridia bacterium | reverse complement strand
TATAATCGGAATATATCGCCAAAAACCGTGTTATGCCGGGTGCCGTCAGCGTCTCATAAAGGATGTCCGCGTTCTTGATACCGCTCTGATGAGCCAGCGCGCCCGACGCGTTGTCTACGACGACGGCTATCGGACGGATCCCCGTAGGATCGAGCGCCGCGCCCATTCCCGTCAAGGGATTGACGAATATGTAGTTCTCTTCGGGCACGACGGGCGGCGACTCCATCGCCGTCGCGTCGGTGCTCTCTGCCGCTGTTTCGTCATTTTGAGAGTTTTGCGGCGGCTGATCGGGCGGCGTCTCTTCGCTGCCCGCCGTTTCCGCCGTCGTCGGATACGTTCCGACGACGATGCTTGCGCCCGGTACGGTGTCGCGCTCAATGCTCTGGCACGCCGCCACGGCGAAAACAAGCGCCGCGATCACAAACGCAAGCGTCGTCGCTTTTAAAATTTTTTTCCTTTTCATTTTTTTGTCTCCTTTTCTTTGATGCGGCTGGAAAAAATTTACAGCCGATTGATTTTGATTTTAACACGCAAAAAGGGGTTTGTCAAACCCCTTGCGTATAAAATCGTTCATCAAATATCGGGAGACAGCGCGATTTTTTGATTTATTTGTATCGTATTTATTTCTTTTCGCGCAAAGTCGAGAAAAACCGCGACAGCTTTTCGGCGCAGTCGCGCTCCATCACGCCGCCCTCGACGGTCGGTTTGTGGTTGAGCGCGAAATCATTGAGGTCGAGCTTTGTGCCGAACGCGCCTGCCTTTTCATCGGGTGCGCCGTAGACGACTCTTTTTATGCGCGAGTTTACTATCGCGCCGGCGCACATCGGGCACGGCTCGAGCGTGACGTATATGTCGCACTTGTGCAGCCGCCAACCTCCGAGCTTTTTGCACGCTTCGTCGATCGCCTTTATTTCGGCGTGATGAAGCGCGTTTTTGTCCGTTTCGCGCGTGTTGTACGCCGCCGAGACGACCTCGCCGTCGCATACGACGACGGCGCCCACGGGGACTTCGCCGATCGCCGCCGCATTGTCCGCCTGATCAAGCGCGAGACGCATCATTTTTTCGTCAAATGAAATTTCCGTCATTTTTTGCTTCCGAGCGTGACAGTGATATCGAGTTTTTGACCGCGCACGGGCGGGATTGTGTTGTTTTCAAGTGCGGCTTCCTTGCCGTTTACCGTTATTTTCGTAACGTCGCATCCGCTTCCGTCGCCGATAAACGTTATGTCATAGACGCAGCCGCGGAATTTTTTCGTTATCTTGCACTCTCGCCACGACAGCGGCAGGCACGGACAAATGCGCAAACCGCTTATCTCGGGGTGCAGACCGAACACGTACTCGACGGTGCTTTTGAGCAGCCACGAGCTCGCCGCCGTGCGCCAGCTCTGACCGGGCGTGCCTTCGCGGTAGCCCGTTTCGGGCGCGAAATATGAGTTGAACATCGCATACGGCTCGCCGCACTTGACGGCGTAGTCGGTGTCGAAGGGAAGTATTTTTTTCAGTCCCGCTTCAACGAGGTCGGGACGGCGCAAAATGCTGTCAACGGCGAGTTTCCACGCCGACGGATGCAGATAAATGCCGCCGTTGTCCTGAACGCCGGGCGCTTTTTCCGCAATCGAGCCGATGTAGTCGCGCTGATATGAATACGCCGGGTAAGCCAAGCGTATGCCGAGCGGTATTTCGAGCATTTCCTCTGCGCGAGCCATCGCTTCTTTGCCGCGGGGAAGTCCCGCCAGCACCGACCAAAGTTGAGGAATGAGGAATATCTTGCCTTCGTCGCAGTCGATGTTGCCCATCACTATGTCGTCGTCGGTGCGCGCGTAGATGTAATAACCGCTCTTTTCGTCCCAGCCGTATTTTTCGATTCTCTCGCCCATGACTTTTTCGCGTTCGTCGGCCGCCTTTACGTCGTCGTCGAGACCGAGCCACGACGCCATCTCGCGGAGATTCGAGTTTGCTCTGTACCACGCTATGGAGAGCCACACCGAAACGCCCTTGCCGCCGAGACCGGCATAATTTACACAGTCGTTCCAGTCGCCGCCCCAAATGCGCACGAGCCCGTAAAGTCCCGTGAAATTATATAAGAACTCGACGCTGCGCTTGCAATGTTCGTATACCGTCGCCTCGGCGCCGTTGTTGAATTTGACCTTTTCGTAAAGGAGCGACGGCTCGCCGAGCTCTTTTATTATCGTGCACACGGCGAACGTTATCCACACCGTGTTGTCGGCAAAGTTTCTGTCGCGGACAGCGCCGCCGATTATCGTTCTCGGCGCGTAGCCGTTCTCATACTGATACGTGAGGACGCGCTTCATTCTTTCCCATGCGAGCGGCGCGTTCACAGCCGCAAGGCACTCCGTGTCGCTCGTCATATCGCGGTAGCCGTTGTGGCGCACGCGCGCCCAGCGGCTGCCCATATCGGCGGCGTATTTCATCCAGCCGTTGATGAGATTGTCGAAGTTTTCATACGGCGTTTTTATCTTCACGCCCGAAAGCACGTCGGCGTATTTTTTCTTCATGTCGGAAAATTTCATCTCCACGTCGTCGGCGCGCGGAGCGCGTATCTCGTCTATGTTTACAGTGCCGCCGACGATGAAATGGACCGTCTTCGTCTCGCCCGCGCCGAGCGTGATCTCATTTTCGAGCGCGAGGCAGACCTTTTCGGAGTTGCAGTCGCTGCACGTGCAATGTCCGCCGCGCTCCATTGCGACGGGGTGCGCCTCGTCGCCGTATGTGCCGATGAACGCATTTCTCCGGCTGTCGTAAGCGACGGCCTTTTCCGACGAGGTCATATAGACGTACGTCTTGACGTTGCGCTCGGAGTAAAACGGCATATAGTAGCGTGCGTAGACGGCGTTCCTGTCGGCGAAAAATCCGCCCGTCGCAAGGTTATAGCCCTGCGGCTTGTACGAGTCGTCCATCTCCGTGCGCGCATACGCGATCACCGACAGCGCTTTCGCGCTGTCGGTCGTGTTTTTTGCCGTGACGCTCCATATTTCGTATTTGCCCTCGTTCGGAACGAAGATACGGAGCGTCGATATTACGCCGTTATATTTCAGCGTTATCTCGGAAAAGCCGTTCTCGTGTGCGCAAGCGTAATCGGTGTAGCCGTATTTCATCGGCAGACCGCACACGCTCCACGCCTTTCCGTTTTCCGAAAGAAAGACGTTCCTGTTCGAAAGTACGGGTATGCGGTTGCCCATGTCGTCCTGAGCAAAGCCCTCTCCGAAGCCGACCTGTGACGAAAACGATATGTACTCGTCGTTGAAATAGTAGTTGTACCAATGCCTCGGCGTTTCGGGCTCGGTTATGACGAAACGCTCCCCCTCTTTTTCGAAATGACCGTACCACTTGTAGCTGTCCATGAATGTTTTCCTTTCGGTTTATGATGTATTTTTTATGTAGATGTTGTTTTTTCAGTTCCACCACGGCAGATAGTTTTTCGGATCGTCCTTGACGAACGTCGATCCGCTCTTCACGCGCACCTCAAAGTGCAGATGCGTACCCGCGTACGGGCCGGTCGACGAGCTCGACACGCGCCCCGTGTTGCCGCAGTACCCGACGATATCCCCCTGCCTTACCGTGTCGCCGACGTTGACTGTCTTTGATCTCATGTGCGCGTAATATGTACGGTACATGCCGTCGGTGCTTTCCACGACGACGAACGTGCCGTAAGT
>CAJONA010000138.1 GCA_905235755.1 uncultured Clostridia bacterium | reverse complement strand
GTCGCACTGCACGGTCTCGCGTGCCGCCGAAAATACGGTTTTATCATAAATCATTGCGCGATGCGTGCCTAATGAAAGGAGCTGTACAAAAAACATCTGCCGGAGAGCCGCTTTGTTCGCACTATGCCTTTGCGCTTACGGCTTGATGAGCAATTGACCTTCGGCGTATGGCGACCTGTCGATGCTTGCGAGACAGCAACGCCAAAGAACGCCGAAAGATGTGCAACCGTCAAGCGTTCTTTTTCGTACTTTTTCTTTCGCGCTGAAAGAAAAAGTACATTAGCCCTTCGCGCCCGAGGCGCGAGAAGGATTGGCGCGCTGACGCGCGGAAAAAGCGGCGCGCAAAAAAATCCGAGGTGCGCTTGCACCGCGGATTTTTTCAGTACGACTTATTTTTTGAAAGCAAACGATGACGACAGCAGCTGCACCGCTTCTTTTTCCACTATCAGCATACCGCCGCCGCACTCGGCGCGCTTCATATCTCCATTCGGGAGATACACCCTGCATTCGCCGTTTTTCAGCGCCGTCACCATCGGAATATGGTCCGCCATTACTGCGAGTTCGCCGTCGATGGCGCGCACCGATAACTGCACCGCCTCGCCGTCAAACGCGGGCCCGTTGGGCGTCGTTATTTTCAGCGTAAAATTCTTCATGCTCACGCCCTCGACGCTTTCGCCTTTTCGACGGCTTCGTCTATCGTTCCGACGAACATAAATGCGGACTCGGGCAGATCGTCGTGCTTGCCGTCGATGATCTCTCGGAAGCCGCGTATCGTCTCGCTGAGCGGAACGTATTTGCCTTCGAGTCCCGTGAATTTCTCGGCGACAAAGAACGACTGCGAGAGGAATCTCTGTACTTTTCTCGCGCGGCTGACGGTGAGCTTGTCTTCCTCGCTCAGTTCGTCCATACCCATAATGGCGATGATGTCTTGAAGTTCGTTGTAACGTTGAAGTATCCTCTGAACGTCGCGGGCAACGCGATAATGCTCCTCGCCGACGATGTCGGGAGAAAGTATGCGGCTCGTCGATTCGAGCGGATCGACGGCGGGATAAATGCCCATGGAGGCTATCGAACGCGAAAGGACGGTCGTTGCGTCAAGATGTGCGAACGTCGTCGCAGGGGCGGGATCCGTAAGGTCGTCCGCAGGGACGTAGACCGCCTGCACGGACGTTATAGAGCCGCGCTTTGTCGACGTGATGCGCTCTTGCAGCGCGCCCATTTCGGTAGCGAGCGTCGGCTGATAACCGACGGCGGACGGCATACGTCCGAGCAGCGCCGAGACCTCGCTTCCCGCCTGAGTGAAACGGAATATGTTGTCGATAAACAGAAGCACGTCCTGCCCTTATTGGTCGCGGAAATACTCCGCCATCGTCAGCCCCGAAAGTCCGACTCTCATTCTCGCGCCGGGCGGTTCGTTCATTTGACCGTACACGAGCGCCGTCTTATCGATAACGCCGCTGTCTATCATTTCATTATAGAGGTCGTTGCCCTCTCTGGTGCGCTCGCCGACGCCCGTGAACACGGAAATGCCGCCGTGTTCCTTGGCGATGTTGTTGATAAGTTCCATTATAAGCACGGTCTTGCCGACGCCCGCGCCGCCGAACAGTCCTATCTTTCCGCCTTTGGCGTAAGGGCAGATAAGGTCGACTACTTTGATACCCGTTTCGAGTATCTCTGTGCCCGTGACCTGCTCCTCATACGTCGGCGGCTGACGGTGTATCTCGCGGCGCTCGCAATTTTCGGGATCGGGCTTTTCGTCTACGGCCTGACCGAGAACGTTGAAGATACGGCCGAGCGTCTCTTTGCCGACGGGAACGGTGATGCCGTGTCCCGTGTCGACGGCGTCCGTGCCGCGGACGAGTCCGTCAGTCGACGACATGGCGATACAGCGGACGACATTGTCGCCGATGTGCTGCGCCACTTCCGCCACGAGCGTTTTTTCTCCGTTTTTGATTTCAAGCGCGTTCAGTATCTCCGGCAGTTCTCCGCCCTCAAAGCGTACGTCGATCACAGGTCCCATAACCTGCGACACCTTGCCTATGCGCGTGATCTTTTCAATATTGTCCAATGCCAAATACCTCTTTTCCGAAAATATACGTCAGCTTATATTCGAGCCGCCGATGATCTCCGTTATTTCCTGCGTTATCGCGCCCTGACGCGCGCGGTTGTATTTCAGTTCCAGATCTTCTATCATCTCCGACGCGTTCTTCGACGCGTTGTCCATCGCCGTTCTGCGCGCCGACAGTTCGCTTGCAAAGCTCTCGTGAACAGCGCCGCACACGATGCCCGAAATATATTCGGGTATCACCGTTTCGAGCACCGCCTCGGTGCTCGGCTCAAACAGAACGTACCCTCCGGAAGTCTCCTCCCCGTTAGTCTCTATCGGGAGTATCTTTTTTACCATCGGCTCGTATGACAGTATCGAATTATACTTTGTGTATATTATATAAACCTCGTCGATTTCGCCGCCGGCGTACATATTCTTTATCGTAACGCCGATCTCGGCGCACTGCGAAAGCGTCATATTCTCGACGCTCGTATACTGCTTGACGGACTCATATCCGCGGCGTGAGACGTGATCCGCCGCACGCTTGCCTATCGGAATCACGACGGCGTCCTTGCCGTCCGTTTGACTTTTGAGAAGTTTATATATGTTGCTGTTATATCCGCCAGCGAGTCCTCTGTCGCCCGCTATGACGATATAACACGATTTTTTGACTTCCCTCGCCGTCGAGTAAACGCTGTCCGCTTTTGCGAGCTTTGACATCACCGAGAGCATCGACGAAAAATACGGTCTCGCCGACTCCATCTGCGTAGTGGCGCGGCGGAGTTTAGACGACGCGACGAGTTCCATCGCTTTCGTTATATGCATCGTCGAACTGACGCTGCGTATGCGATTTTTCAGTTGCTTTGCGTTTGAAGCCACGCCGCGTTACCTCCCCTTCAGTTTTCTGTGCTTAAAAATTTATCTGTAAACGTCGCCACAGCTTCGTCGAGTTCGCTCTGCATCTCATCGGTGTAAAGATTTTTCGCTATGTCGCGGACAAGTTCGCTGTGTTGGCTCCTCATATATGAGTAGAGTTCGCTTTCGTATTGCGATACGCTCGATACGGCGACGCCGTTTAAAAATCCGTGTATCGCCGCGTATATTATGGCGACCTGACAGCCCGTCTCAACCGGACTTGTCTTGTTCTGTTTCAATATTTCGACTATCCGCTCTCCCAAAGCGAGACGCTCCTTGGTATCGGCGTCGAGATCCGAGCCGAACTGAGCGAACGATTGAAGCTCGCGGTACTGCGAATAGAGAAGTTTCAGCGTGCCGGCGACCTTTTTCATCGCCTTAACCTGCGCCGAACCGCCGACACGGCTGACAGATATGCCCGGGTTTACGGCGGGCATTATTCCCGAGTGGAAAAGCTCGCTTTCGAGGAATATCTGACCGTCGGTTATTGATATGACGTTGGTCGGGATATACGCCGACACATCGCCTGCCTGCGTTTCGATTATCGGCAGAGCCGTTATGCTTCCGCCGCCGTATTCGGGCGCGACGCGCGCCGCGCGTTCGAGCAGTCTCGAATGAAGATAAAATACGTCTCCGGGGTATGCCTCACGGCCGGGCGGACGGCGGATAAGGAGCGAGAGAGCGCGGTACGCGACCGCGTGCTTTGAAAGGTCGTCGTAGATTATCAGCACGTCCTTTCCCTGCGCCATAAAATATTCCGCTATC
>CAJONA010000137.1 GCA_905235755.1 uncultured Clostridia bacterium | reverse complement strand
ATCACAAAACTCGCTGTAGACGGCAAGGGAACAGAGGCTGTTCAGACCGCAGGATGCACGATAGGTGTCGAGGGCTTCGTTGAAGCGGCGGCAAAGATCGGCTGATCCGAACATTAACGTAGAAAATGGGAGGCGCTGCCTCCCATTTTTACAATTATAAAATATGAGGAAAAGAATTAAAATACTTGCGGCGGTTTTGATGATGCTTTTATGCATTTTTCTCCCCGCCTGCAAAGAAACGGAACCGACGGCGGAGAGATTCACCGAGTACTCGTTTGACTATTTCGACACAGTGACGACAGTCACAGGGTATGCTTTGAGCCGCGAGGAATTCGACGAAACAGCAAAAAACATTTTCGCTGAACTTGAGGAATATCACCGTCTTTTTACCATTTACCACAGATTTGAGGGAATGGAAAATCTCCGCACCGTGAACGAACTTTCCGGCGGCGCGCATCGCACCGTTACTGTCGATAAGCGCATTATTGATATGCTGATTTACGCAAAAGAGATGTACTCATTGACAAACGGCAAAATGAATGTAGCGATGGGCAGCGTCCTTTCGATTTGGCACGAGTACCGCACCGAGGGGGCGGACGATCCGGGAAATGCGGAGCTTCCGCCGATGGAACGGCTACGCGCTGCCGCTGAGCATACGGATATCGACGCCGTTGTAATTGATGAAGAGAATTCGACCGTGACTTTGACCGATCCGAAAATGACTCTTGACG
Organism: uncultured Clostridia bacterium; assembly: GCA_905235755.1. Lineage (GTDB taxonomy): Bacteria > Bacillota > Clostridia > Oscillospirales > CAG-272 > RGIG6816. Next base: position 3,069 of record CAJONA010000137.1, on the reverse strand, counting down.
TCGGTGCTATCGCAAAAGGGTACGCAGTCGAAATGGTCGCGCGCGCACTTGAGGAACGCGGTATTTCCGGATACGTCATCAATGTCGGCGGCAACGTCCGCACCGTTGGGGAAAAACCGGACGGAACCAAATGGACGGTCGGTATAGAAAATCCGCAAGGCGGCGACGATTATCTCGCATATCTTTCGCTTGCAGGCGAATCAATCGTCACAAGCGGCTCATATCAGCGATATTATATCGTCGACGGAAAGCGTTATCACCATATCATAGATCCCGAAACGCTGATGCCGGCCGAAGGGTTCGTCTCAGTTTCGGTTCTGACGAAAAATTCAGCCACCGGCGACGCTTTGTCGACAGCTTTGTTTTGTATGTCGCTTGAAGACGGAATGGCGCTCGTGGAGTCGCTCGACGGCGTCGAGGCGCACTGGGTGTTTGACGACGGGACGCGTTTCGTGTCAAGCGGCTGGGAAAACTTTACTGTCGCGCAATAACGCCGCGTTAAAATGTTCACATGACAAAAATGCAGAAATTGCAATCTGTTACAAAAAGCCTTGTAAATCAAGGCTTTTTTGTGTTTTTCAGGTCCGTTTTAGCACCGTCGCAAAGCAGAATATCGCCGTCGCCGCGCCCACGGTCAAGACGCAGACGTCGAGAGAAATAATGCTCGCGGCAAATGTGATAACGCTCGCCAATATCACACCGACGCATATAATTCTGATGATCTCGTTATAAACCGCCGACATAAACCGTGTAAACCACGGTTTTTCTTTGTTTTGCGGGACTTTTTCCACCGTTAAACCGAGCAAATCAACCAGCTTGACGAGTATATCCTCGCTCGGCTTTGAAAGCCCGCGCTCCCACTTTGATACAGCTTGCACGGATATTCCGAAATGCGAGGCGATATCCGCCTGCGTGAGCCCTTTTTCTTTGCGTTTTGTCAGTATTTCGTTTCCGAGCTTTTCGTTCATAACAACACCTCAACCGTTTTTATGGTATTGTTGACGGGCTTTCGGAAAAATAACGGAGATTTTCGCATTCCCTCGGACGAAAATCCGAGGGGGTTCTGTTCAAAATCTGTTGCACTTCTCTTGAAATTTGTTTTTTTCGATCCGACTTTCGGTATGACAGATGATGAAAAGGCATTGGAACGAGCTCTTTGCAATAATAGTAAAACATGACAATAGAAAGAATTGTTCTCTGATTATGATTTGTGAAATTTACCGAATTTGCTTGAAAACCCACTTAACGACTTGATTTTCTTATTATAAAATGATATAGTAATTATAATTATTTACAAAAAAAGGATATGGCTTCCGTTATGATGCGTGCGACGATCTCTGACAGACAGACGGCATAAATCTGGCGGGCAGCGATCTTTAATTTACTCTGAATTTGAAACGTGATACTATGAAACAATTATAACAGAATGGGGGATTGAAAAATGAAGTTATCTACCATCGCCAACTGGTACAGGCGGATATTTATCGCTGTCTTTTGCTTTGTAATGACGGCGATTTTGGCTTTCGGCGGCGTAATTGTTGCAAAAAATTCCCAAAAGGAATACAAAGAGACGCAAGCAACCATTTCCGAAATAGTCACCGACCATATAGGCGAAGAAACCACGCATGAAGTGTACGTCGACTACGAAGTTGACGGCGTGGCGTACACTCACGTGTTGTTCAGCGGGTACGAAGATTCTTACGCCGAGGGAAAAACGATAACCGTTTACTATGAAGTCGGCCATCCTGAAAATATCGGAACCCTTACACCGTCGTGGCTCAAATTCCTGCTCTTTGCCGGCGCGGGCATTTTCCTTGTCGCAGGGATAGCTGCTATCGTCTCTATTGCGCGCGGAGAGGCAAAAGGCAAAGCAATAGAAAAAGCGCCGATCATCACCGACGAGGGGCGCGAGATTGGAGAAACAAGAAAATTGTATTTCTCGCTCGATCCGAAAACCCATGTGAAATTGCATTTCTATCTCGAAGACGAGAACAGAAACGTACTGTACGAAGCCCGAATGACCAAACACGGGATCGGCGTGCCGCACACCTACGTCTTTACCGACCGCAGGAGCCACACCGAGACCGAACACAAGGTGGGACTTGTCAATTCAGCCGAGTCGAACGGCTGGAAAGTGTCGCAGGGCTTTACCTTTGACGGCGTGGATATCGCTCGCTACTTTGAAGCCAACAATATCTCGGTCAATTACGCTATCGAAGGCAAAGGATTCCGCCTTGCTATGTTCCACAACGGCAAGCATATCGCGGACGCGATCACTTCCTCCCGCCACGTTCACGAGGAGGACGCCGCCGAACATAAAATCGAATCGAGCATCATGCGCTTCAATAATTATTATTTCCGTATCGAGGGGCAGCCGTCTTACATCGACGTGATTTTTCTCATATTGTTCAAGGAAGCGATATCACCGAGAGCGGATTCGTTGCTGTAAAAAACATCGCCCAAAACGGCTCAAAATAGAAAAAATATAAAATGACTTCGTTGCCGAAGATGGCGCAGCGCACGGTTCACTTTGTCGAGCCGAACGGTTTCTTTTCCCTGTTCAACCTCTCTCACAAAGCGAAGTCCAAACCCCGATCTGACCGATTTTGTCACGCTGCGGCGGACGAGATGATTCGAGTATTCAATCAAATTCGGCGCTGATCCGAAGTAGTCTGTCAACGACCGAGTTTTATTCCGAAAAATAAATTATACAAATATGAGGAGAAATAAGAAATGAAGAATATCAAAAAAATCGCGGTATTTGTGTTGATGCTTGTCGTCGTGACGAGCACGGTAGCCTGCAGCAGCAGCCAAAAGACCGTTAAATTCGAGTATTGGAACGAGGGCGAGGCGTTGACCTCTCTCACGGCCTACATCGCTACGGTCACCGATGAAAAGTCAAAAGATTTTATCCCCGTAGAGAACAGGATCGCCGTTTTCGATATGGACGGAACGCTTGCTTGCGAAACGTATTATACGTATTACGACACGATGATGTTCATCGAATATTGCACGGTCGACCACCCCGAAAAGGTTTCGGACGAACTCAAAGAACTTGCGGCGTCCATT
>CAJONA010000136.1 GCA_905235755.1 uncultured Clostridia bacterium | reverse complement strand
GAATGATATGCGTATAAAAATATATGACGCCGATGAAAAACATCGGATAAATCTCATTTTGCCGTTGTCGTTCATGAATTTTAAATTTATATGGAGGTACGGCAAACTCGCGCAGTACGGTCCTATCGCAAGGAACTGTTACAAGGCGCTGAAACGTTATATCAGAAAAAACGGTCATTTCACTCTTGTCGACATCGACTGTCACGACGGCGACAAGGTCGAGATCAAAATATAAAAATGCCCGCAAAAGCGGGCATTTTTATCATTCCATCACGGGCTGTATCTGCCGCCCTGCAAAGGCGGACATCATCGTTTCGAGAACTCGATCGAAATCGCACACGAGCGAATGCGGTTTGTTCTTCGGATCGTCTTGCGACATCGGCACGAAAAACACGTTCTTGCGTTTCAGCAGAGTGCCTATGTTGTTCAAATTCGCCGACAGCGCGTCGTTTGTGGCGAGCGCGATCACGAGCGGTCTGTCGGCGCGCAGATGCGCCTTCGCCGCCATCGTGACGGGCGTGTCGGTGATGCCCGACGCTATCTTCGCCAGCGTGTTCCCGGTGCAAGGGCAAATGACGAGCATATCGAGCGGCGTTTTCGGCCCGAGAGGTTCGGCGTCGACTATCGTATGTACGACCGCTTTTCCGCACACGCCCTCTACCGTCTTTATCAGCTCATCGGCATTGCCGAAGCGCGTGTCGGTAGTATATACGCTGTCGCTCATTATCGGCAAGATCGAGTTGCCCTCCGCCACAAGCGAGCGAAGAACTTTCAGCGATTTTGAGATCGTACAAAAAGAGCCGCAAAATGCGTAACCTAACATTTCATTTTTTCTCCTTTAATATGTCGAGTACTGCCTCGGCCATAGCGGCTCCGGCAGAGGCGGGAGCCGTTTTTCCGGGAAGTCCCTGCGCGTTGATGAATTTTCCGTTTGGCAAAGATTTAATATCATCGTCAAAGCCGCCCGGCGGCGACGCGAGCTCGATAATATATGTATCGCCGCTTATCGAACCGAGTGCGGCGCCGTCAAGCGTTTTAGCCGGGACGGTGTTGATCATACAGTCAAATGCGCCGAGGTCGAGCATATCGAAATGCGTTGCGCGGCAGATCTTTGACGCCTCGGCGATGATCTCCTCCCGCCGCGCCGCGACTGTCACATCCGCGCCGAGCGCGCACAGCTTTTCCGCAAGCGATCTTCCTATCCGACCGTAGCCCAGCACGGCGGCGCGCATATCCCGAACGGAAAACGGGAGTGTGTTTATAATGATGCCTATCGCGCCCTCGGCAGTCAGATCGGCGTTCCTTTCGGCGAATTTTTCGTTTTTAGTTATATCGCAAACACGCGACGCGTCGACGTCTCGAAGCACGGAATATATCTTCGGGCCGCCGAAAAACAAGGCGTCTGCGGGCGTCGCGTCAACGATATCACGCACTCGTATCGTATCGCCGCTTGCCGTCTTTACGGCGTCGGTGCCTTGGGTTATGGGCAATATCACGCACGCCGCGCCGCTGACAGCGTCAAGAAAAGATATGTCGTAATCTTTACAGTCGAAGCCGACGGCGGCGACGCCGCATCCGTTTTCGGCAAGATACGACGCGGCGTACAGCGTGCGTTCGTCGCCCCCGATGAAGGCAAATTTGTTTTTTTGTTTCATAACAGTTCCTTCCGAGCGGAAAATGCTCCGCCTGTATTATAATATGCACGGCGGTCGCTTTGAGCGACGAAAAGAACTGATTGACAAACCGCGATTTTTGTATATAATAATATATAATACAAAATTGAAGACTACTACCGGAAGGATGTACCATGAAAAAAATAAAATCGATCGGAATAGCGGCGTTATATTTTTTGCTGTACTATGTATCTCAGTTTGCTGTCATTATGATATGCGCGTTTGTGTACGGTATGAGCCACATCCGTGATTTTTATGTCGACGGCGTGATAGACCAAAACGCATGGACGACTATGCTCAACGATTTTTTGTCGGGCAATTTGTTTCTGATGACGATCGTTTCCGACATCGTGTTCATATTTGCGGTATTTTTGATATTAAAAGAGAGAAAGAAAAAGTTTTTCCCCGAGCTCGGGATATATAAAACGAATCCGCTTAACATAGTTCCCATCGCCGCGCTCGGATTTTCGCTGAACATACTCATCATCGTTGTTATGTCGCTTTTGCCGGAGTCATGGCTCGAAGTGTACGATGAAAACTCGTCTTGGCTGTCCGGCGCGACCGGTGCCGTCGCTTTTATTTCCGTCGTTGTGATAGGTCCGATAGTCGAAGAAATACTGTTCCGTGGACTGATTTTCACGCGACTGTCGAGGGGCTTTGGCATATATGTCAGCGCGGTGCTGTCCGCCGTTGTGTTCGGCTTTGCGCACGGCGATCTCGTATGGGGGATATATGCCGGCATATTCGGACTTGTGCTTGCCGCGCTGTTCGTATATACGCGCTCGCTCGTTTGCCCGATACTTCTTCATATGTCGTTCAATCTGGCCGGATATTTCATAAATGCGATCAACATCTTTTTGATTATCATAGCGTTTATCGTCGCTTGTCTGTCTGTCGTCGCGTTGATATTCATCAAAAAAACGGGCGAAGCGCCGCGGGCGGCGGAGCAGAATGATCTTAACGAATAATTTGTAAAGGCGATAATATATATGCTCAGCTCAATTCAAAATATGCTTCACGATATGTCTCCGGCGGCGTCGATCATCATATCGGTCGCAATGATGCTGTTCTTCGGCTTTGCTATGACGAGGCTGACTAAACTGCTGAAATTGCCGAACGTCACCGCCTACATAATCACGGGCATTTTAATAGGGCCGTACGTTTTGAATTTGGTGCCGCAAAACATCATCGACGGCATGGATTTCATCTCGGATATCGCGCTCGCGTTCATAGCGTTCAGCACGGGCGAGTTCTTCCGTCTTGCCGAATTTAAAAAGAACGGCATGAAGGTTATAGTGATAACGCTCTTTGAGGCGCTGATCGCGTCGGTGGCGGTGTTTATAATCTCGTACTGCGTGCTTGGACTGAACCTTGCGTTCTCGGCCGTGCTTGCGGCGCTCGCTTCGGCTACCGCGCCCGCGTCGACGCTTATGACGATACGTCAGACGGGCGCGAAAGGCGACTTTGTCAACACCCTCCTTCAAGTCGTCGCGCTCGACGACATCGTCGGACTTTTAGCATACAGCGTCGCTATATCGCTTGCGCTCGCCGTGTCGGTCGAAGGCGGCGGATTCAGCTTCTTCGGCGTTGCGCTGACGCTCATTAAAAATATCGGCGTCATCGTGCTCGGCGGCGTGTTCGGGCTTTTCATGAAATGGCTCATGCCGAAAAAGCGCTCGAACGACAACCGCCTGATCATCTCGATAGCGCTGCTGTTCTCGTTTTGCGGAGTCTGCGCCGTGCTCGATATATCGCCGCTCCTCGGCTGTATGTCGATGGGAACGGTATATATGAACATAACAAAGGACGACAAGCTCTTCAAACAATTAAATTATTTCAGCCCGCCTCTGCTGCTTCTGTTCTTCGTTCATTCGGGACTCGATTTCAAACTCGATATGCTCGCGTCGTCGGGAAGCATCGGATCGACGCCGCTTATCGTCGTCGGAGTGATATACTTCATAGTCAGGATAGCCGGCAAATACGTCGGCGCTTTCGTCGGGTGCGCTATAACGAAAAAGCCGCGCACCGTCAGGAATTATCTCGGGCTCGCGCTCATTCCGCAGGCGGGAGTGGCGATAGGTCTCGCGGCGCTCGGAGCGAGAACGCTCGGCGGAGATATGGGCGAAGCTCTCCAAACGATAATCCTGGCGTCGAGCGT
>CAJONA010000135.1 GCA_905235755.1 uncultured Clostridia bacterium | reverse complement strand
AAATGCTGGGACCTGCCAAAGGGTTACGGAAAAGTGTCTGTAGCATAAGACCGCAGGTGCTGAGCGACATGCCGCAAAGCAATGCTGTAAGCATCTGGGCTGCGGCGCGAACAACACCGGAAAATTCTGCACGGAATGCGGGCAATCGAAGCCCGAGGACGGATGGAAATGTCCGTCTTGCGGAACGCTTAACAAGGGCAAATTCTGCCTCGAATGCGGAATGAAAAAGCCTGCGGGCGCGCCGCTTTATCGCTGCGACAAGTGCGGCTGGGAGCCGGAGGATCCGCATCATCCGCCGAAGTTCTGTCCCGAATGCGGCGACGTTTTCGACGAAAACGACAAGATTTGATAAACACCGATTTTGATCTTCGGAGGGGATATGGACGTACTTAATTACAAATGTCCGTCTTGCGGAGCTCCGCTCCGCTTTGACAGCAATACGCAAAAACTCGCTTGCTCATCCTGTGGGAACGAATATGATCCTGTTGCGCTTGAACAGCTCGGGCGCGAGGACGATGAGAAAAAGGACAGCTTTTCTTTTGAGGGCTATTCCGGCGAGGAGATGACGGAGGGCGTCGTATATACGTGCCCCTCTTGCGGCGGCGAAATAATCGGAGACGAGAACACCGTTGCCGCCAAATGCCCGTATTGCGACAATCCTACCGTTATGTCGGGGAACGTTTCCGGCATATTTCGTCCCGACTTCGTTATTCCGTTCAAGCTGACGAAGGACGACGCAAAGAAAAAGCTCCTTGAACATTATAAAGGCAAGGTGCTTATGCCGAAATCTTTCAAAGACGAAAACAAGATAAACGAAATAAAGGGCATATACGTTCCGTTCTGGCTTTTTGACGCAGACGCGGATGCGTCGGCGTCGTACCGCGCGACAAGGACGTTTACATGGTCGGATCGAAACTATATCTATACACGCACAGATCATTTCAGCGTTTACCGCGAGGGCGAGGCTCACTTTGAGCACGTGCCCGTGGACGGCTCGACGAAAATGGACGACGCCACGATGGAGGCGATAGAGCCGTTTGACCTTACCGCCGCCGTGCCGTTCGGCTCGTCGTATCTTGCGGGATATCTCGCCGATAAATACGACGTTGACGAAAAAGCGAGTGAGCCGCGCGTGGGACAGCGCATGAAAACGAGCATGGAAGATTATCTGCGCTCGAGCGTAAAAGGCTATGCGACTGTAAGCCGTCAACGCTCCGCGGCGAACACCAAAAACGGAAAAGCCGTTTATGCGCTCTTGCCGGTGTGGCTTCTGAATACAAAATACAAGGGTGAGACGTATACGTTTGCCATGAACGGGCAAACGGGAAAGTTTGTCGGAAATCTGCCGTGCGACAAGGGCAAATTCTGGGGAATGTTCCTCGGTATCGCCGCGGCGATAGCCGCGCCGATAGTCGCTTTGCTGACGTTTGTTCTGTGAGGTATGCCATGAAAAAGATACTGACTTTTGTGTTTATACTCATCACAGCGCTTGTAATGAGCGTCACCGCTTTCGCGGCGGACAGATACGTCTATGACTATGCGGGCGTGCTTTCGTCTTCCGAGGCGGCAAGCCTCGAATCGAAATGCAGAGAGATACATGACAAATATGATTTCGACGTCGTTGTGATCACTACAAGCAACACATCCGGAAAAAGCATAAGAGGATATGCCATGAGCATATTCAACGACGGCACGTATTCAAAATACGGCGTTGTATATACGGTCGATCTCGGCGAACGCGACTACGATATCGTAGCTACCGACGGAACGAACGGGAAATTCGACGGCGTCGTCGACGATGTGTTTGAAACTACCGGCTCTATGCTCTCTGTGGGAAAGTACAACAGCGCGTTCACATACCTGACGGGAAGAACGGAGTCGTTCCTTTCCTCCGGCGTCGATTTTGATACAAAAAGCGCAAAGCAGATCGCGACATATGTCGTTATAAGCACTGTGATAGGTCTTATTATTTCGTATATAATCGTAAAACGTCATAAGGACGCACTGTCGACAGCAGTAAAACAGCACGGCGCCGCGAACTATATGCGACAGGGCAGTGCTAAAATAAACGTGTCGAGGGATATGTTCCTTTATTCTACGACGACTCGCATTCGCCGCGAAACCGAGTCGAACGGAAGCGGCGGAGGTCATATTTCATCAGGCGGAGGAAGGACGGGTAAATTTTAATATGCATGACGAATTGACAAAGGTGGATATTCAAAAAATGAAAGAGGAGATCGAGCACAGAAAAAACGTGCTCGGTCCGAAGCTCAAAGAGGACTTAAAACAAGCGCGCGAGCTCGGCGATCTGAGCGAGAACTTTGAGTATCACGCGGCAAAGCGCGAGCTTTCGAGGAACAACAGCCGCATACGCTATCTGCAAATGATGATAGATACGGCGAAGATCGTCGACGTCGGCGGCGAAGATGGCGTCGTCGGACTTTTCGACAAGATAAAGCTTTACGTCGAGGAGGACGACGAGGAAATGGAGATCGTACTTGTCACGACGCTCCGTCAGGACTCGCTCAGCGGATTTATCAGCAAGGAATCGCCGCTCGGTAAGGCGATAATGGGCAAAAAGGTCGGCGACCGCGTGCTTATCAAGGTGAATGACAATTACAGTTATTACGTTAAGATAGTAGCTGTTACAAAAGGGCAGGACGACGCCTCGCTTAAGATCAGCGAATATTGATTAAAACAAAAAATCCCGCATCGGCGGGATTTTTTTGTTTTGTTCAGTCAAAGAAGTCCACAACTTGCGAACGGCGTATCTGCGGTTCTTCTTTCGGCGGTTCTGTCTTCGGTTCTTCTTCGATCTCGACTTTTTCGCGCGTCGGTGTGCGTTTGATCACCTTTGCAGCGGCGCTCTTTTGCGCGGGAGCCGACGACGCGGATGTGAGTATGTCGATGATCTCGGCGATATCCTTCGCCGTTTTTGTGTTGATCCTGTAATAGACGTTTTTTCCGTCGCGGCGCGCTATGAGCGTCTCGCTTTCACATAATATCGCAAGATGGTGCGAAAGGGTGGGCTGAAGAAAATCCATTCCCGCGAGCAGATCCTTTGCGTTCTTTTCTCCGTCTACAAGCGACATTACTATAGCGAGTCTGTTCGGATCGGAAAGAGATTTGAATATTTTGGCGGCGTCTGATGTTTTTATAGACATGATGTTCTCCTTGATAATCGTATTTTACTCTTTGAATATAACATAAAAATTTAAATATGTCAATACGTTTTTTTTCAATATCTGTACAGCCTGTTGTAAAATTTTACGGCGACGGGATTTTTCAAATGCGACGACAGATCGAGCATATTTATTATTATCTTGCCTTTGCCGCACTTGACCTCTGCCGTAACGAACGCCTTTTTCAGCGGCTGTCCCCACGCGCTCCCGCGCTCGTTGTTGCCGCTGATGAGTATCGGCGAAAAATCGTCGCCGACAAAAGTACGGCGCAAAAGCGGCGTTATCATATCTTCCTTGTCGCCGTACCAAAGGCGGAAGTCGTCCTTTTCAAATCCTTCGACGAGTTCGTGCGCCGTTTTTCTCGAAACGAAGTGCAGTGAACGCATCCCGCACGATTTCACCTTGAATTTATGACCGTCGATCTCATATTCGCCCTGCTCGATGTTCTCGATTATGACGGTCTTGCCGCCTTTTGCCAGCGATACTATCTCGTCAGCTCTGTCGCCGATGCCGTCGAAAACGACGGCGGTCTTGCTGAGCACATCTTCCTTTTTGAATATTTCTATCGGCTCGTCCGCATAGTGCAGAACGTCGCCGTTTTTATCCGAAAGAATTAGGCGCAGCGTATATTTTTCGCGGTCGGCGCACGCGGGAGCGGTGAAAGTTATTTCGCCCTGCATGACGCTGTCGTTCGGTTTTATATCC
>CAJONA010000134.1 GCA_905235755.1 uncultured Clostridia bacterium | reverse complement strand
GGAACTATTATGAAGCCAATCTGTTCGGCATTGACGGCTCTGTACAGTCGCGTCTCAACTTGTTTGACAATTTGGTGTTCGATTCGTTGGTATGCCTATGTCGATACCTATGATCTCTTTCATTTTTTCTTCCTTTCGTATGCGAGAGCGCATATTTTTTCGCAAAGTTCCTCGTATTCTATTCCCGCAGCGCGCGCCGACATCGGCAAGAGCGAATTTTTCGTCATGCCGGGGAGCGCGTTCGTTTCAAGATAATAAAATTTCCCGTCGTAGCCGTAAATGAAATCCGAACGCGAATAGTCGCCGAGCCCGAGCGCGCCGTGCGCCGTAAGCGCGAGCCGTTCGATTTCTTTTTCCTCGCTTTCGTCAAGCCTGCCGGGGCATATCTCCTCGGTGAGTCCGCTTTTGTATTTGCTTATAAAATCGTATGTGCCGCTTTTCGGCAGTATCTCGACAGACGGCAGCGCCCTGCCGCCGAGTACCGATACCGAAAACTCGCGCCCTTCGATCTTTTTTTCTATAATGACGCGCTCCTCGTACTTGAAAGCTTCGTCAAGCGCCGCTTTCAGCGCGTCTTTTTCATATACGAACGTAACGCCGACGCTCGAGCCGCACGAACACGGCTTTACAACGGCGGGAAGCTCGATATCCGGCGCGGCTTCGCCTTTTTTTACGATCACGCACGGCGGAGCGTCAAGCCCCGCCTTTTCACATATCAGCTTTGATATGTGTTTATCCATGGCGGCGTGGCACGACGCCATATCGGAACCTGTGAATTTTATTCCGAGCATTTCAAGCAGAGCTTGAATGTGCCCGTCCTCTCCGGCGCCGCCGTGCAGCGCCGTGAATACGACGTCGGCTTCTCTGCAAAAGTCTATCACGCCGTCGCCGATGAGCCTGCCGTCGGCGTACATTTTCCGCATTTTTGACACCGATGTCGGCACGGGCGGTATTTCGTATTCAAATTTTTCAGTGCCGCCGAATACGGCTTGCCGACTGTTTGACATCGGCAGATATACGTCGCACAGCGCGACGGAATGTCCGCGTTTGGCGAGCGCGTTTGCCACAAGCGCGCCCGACGTCATCGAGACGTCGTGTTCGGGGCTGAGCCCGCCCGCAAGAACTGCGATCTTCATATTTTTTCCTCTGAAACGGAGCTATACTCCATTATATGAAGTCGCTTTGAGTTTGCCAGAAGATCTTACTTGCCGAGTAGCTTTTCCGCCGCCGCGAGCTTGACGCAGATGCACAGCACCTTCATAGCCGCCGCAAGTTCTTCTTCCGTCGGATACGACGGCGCGATACGGATGTTCGAGTCGTCGGGATCGACGCCGTACGGGTACGTCGCGCCGATATTTGTCAGCGTCACTCCCGCGTTTTTGCAAAGCTCGCCTACGCGGCGCGCCGTGCCCGGAAGTACGTACAGACTGACGAAATACCCGCCGCGCGGCTCTTCCCAATGCGCGATATCAAGCCCGTCGAGCTCGCCTTTTAATGCGTCAAGTGTGATCTTGAATTTCGGATAGAGGATCGCGGCGTGCTTTTTCATATGCGCACGCATACCGTCGGCAGAGCCGAAAAAGCGCACGTGGCGCAGTTGATTTATCTTGTCGTATGATATCGTCTGATAATTCATATGCGCGAGCGCGAAATCGACGTTTTTCCCGCTCGAAATGAATGCCGAGATGCCGGAGCCGGGGAACGTTACCTTTGCCGTCGATACGAACATATAAACGAGATCCTCGTTCGGAGTGCCTTTGATAATATCGAAGATGTTAAGCAGTTTGTCGGGCTTGTCGTCAAGGTCGTGAATTATGTAAGCGTTGTCCCAGAACACGCGGAAATCGTCCGCGGCGCATTTCATCGAGGCGATACGGCGCACCGTTTCGCCCGAATACGTTATCCCGTCGGGATTTGAATATTTAGGGACGCACCATATTCCCTTTACCGAGCTGTCGGACGCGACGATGCGCTCGACTTCGTCCATATCGGGCCCTGTTTTTGTCATTCTGACCGTTATCATCTCGATGCCGAGATCTTGGCAGATGCCGAAATGTCTGTCATATCCGGGCGCGGGGCAGATGAATTTGATCTTTCCTTGTTTTATCCACGGCGTTTTGCCCTCGCCTGTGCCGAAGATCATCGCGCGGACGACGGTGTTGTACATCACTTCCAGCGACGCCGTGCCGCCGATGACTACGTTTTCGCTCTCGACGCCGCACACGTCGGCGATGAGGCGGCGCGCCTCGGGAATGCCTGCGAGCACGCCGTAATTGCGCACGTCAAAGCCGTTTTCGGCGCGGGCTTCTTTCCCGTCGAGAATTTTCAGCAATCCGTTTGAAAGATCGAGCTGAGCCGTGCTCGGCTTTCCGCGAGACATATCGAGTTTGAGCCCCTTTTTCTTCTCGGCTTCGTATTCCGCCGTCAGCGCGGATATGCTGTCGGAGAGCTCCCTCTCCGACATTTCAAGATAGCTTTTTTTCATTTTTACCTCAAAGCTCCGCGCTGCCTGTCGTGCGCGGGAACGGGAGCACGTCGCGGATGTTCGATACGCCCGTGATGAACATTATAAGTCTTTCAAATCCTATGCCGAAGCCCGCGTGATGCGTGCCGCCGTATTTGCGAAGCTCGGTGTACCACCAGTAGTCTTCCTCGTTCAGCCCGCATCTCTTGTATGCGGCTTCGAGATAGTCGAGCCTTTCCTCGCGCTGCGAGCCGCCGATGAGCTCGCCTATGCCGGGAACGAGCATATCCGCCGCCGCGACGGTCTTGCCGTCGTCGTTAAGACGCATATAAAACGCCTTTATCTCCTTCGGATAGTCTGTGACGAATACGGGCTTGCCAAACACCGTTTCGGAAAGATATCTTTCGTGCTCCGTTTGGATATCGCATCCCCAGTACGGCTTGAACTCGAAGCGGTCGGCGTTCTCTTCGAGTATCTTTACCGCGTCGGTGTAGCTGACGCGCGCAAAGTCGTTTTCAACGACGTTGTGCAGACGTTCGAGCAGAGAGCTGTCTACGAATTTGTTGAAAAATTCGAGCTCTGCCGAGCATTTTTCCATGACGCGGCGGATGACGTGTTTTGTCATCGCCTCGGCGACGTCCATGTCGCCGTTAAGATCGCAGAATGCCATCTCCGGCTCTATCATCCAGAACTCCGCCGCGTGACGCGCCGTGTTGGAGCGCTCTGCGCGGAAAGTCGGGCCGAAGGTGTAGACGTTCGAGTATACCTGAGCGAAGCATTCGACGTTGAGCTGTCCCGAAACGGTGAGGCTTGCGCCCTTGCCGAAGAAATCCTTTGAATAATCGACCTTGCCGTTTTCGTCGAGCGGCAGATCGTCGAGATCGAGAGATGTCGCGCGGAACATCTCACCCGCGCCCTCGGCGTCGGATGTCGTGATTATCGGCGTGTGAACGTACACAAAGCCGCGCGAGTTGAAGAACTCGTGAATTGCGAACGCCGCCTCGCTGCGCACGCGGAACACCGCCGAGTAAAGATTCGTTCTCGGACGCAGATGCGGCACGGTGCGCAGATATTCGAGCGTGTGGCGCTTTTTCTGTATCGGAAAATCGGGCGTGGAAGTGCCCTCGACCGTGATCTTTTCCGCCTTTATCTCAAACGGCTGTTTAGCCTCGGGCGTCAGTTCGAGCACGCCCTCGACGATGAGCGCCGCACCGACGTTCTGCTTTGATATATCGACGTAGTTTTCGAGCTTGTCGGCCTCGAAAACGACCTGTATGTTCGTAAAATATGAGCCGTCGTTCAGCTCGATGAAGCCGAACGCGTTCGACGCGCGTATCGAGCGCGCCCAACCCGCGACGGTTATTTTTTTACCGCCGAATGATCCTTTGTCCTTGAAAATTTCTGAAACTGTCGTTCTTTCCATAAAAACACTCCGTTTTGTAATTTATAATAGTTCAAATACAATTATAGCATAATTT
>CAJONA010000133.1:4034-7282 GCA_905235755.1 uncultured Clostridia bacterium | reverse complement strand
TAGCGACCGCGGCACTCGTCGGCGCGTTCGTTATCGTCTGCGCCGTATTTATACTTTTAAAAAAGAAAAACGCGAAAAATTTCATCGCGGCGGCGGTGATACTGGCGGCGGCGATAACTTTCGTTTGGGTGACGGACATAATGTCGCCTGACGACTACTACGGCGCGCCGACAAAAAAAGAAAACGCCGTCGGAACGGTAACGATGACGATACGGTGCGACACGATAGTCGGCAAGTCGGATGAAAAATATATTCCCGCTGACGGAGTTATACTTGAAACAACGTCGTTCGAGATAGAGGAAGGCGACACGGTGTACGACATCCTCGCAGAGGGAGCGCGCGCTTACGGCATATCGATCGACGTCAGTTCCGTCGGGTACGTCAGCGGGATAGGATATATATACGAGCTCGACTACGGCTCGCTGTCCGGGTGGATGTATTACGTCAACGGCGAGTCGCCCGGCGTCAGCTGTACGCGGTACACGCTTGACGACGGGGACGTCATCGAATGGCTTTATTCCTGCGATATAGGAAATGATCTGAAATAAAAAGGAGAGGAGAAATATGCGTTCTATTTCAAATATGAGCCCGCTCGCGGCGCTGTGCTATTTTATGGCGGTGATAGGCGTCGTTATGTTCGTAAGAGATCTTGTCATCGCCACTGTTTCTCTTCTTTTCGCGGTGCTGTTTTACGTCGTCGGATGCGGTTTGAAAGATATAAAAAGTCATGTATACACGCTGATATTTTTTGTTTTGATAGCCGTTTTGAATCCGTTTTTTTACCACAACGGCGCGACGGTGCTGTTTGTGCTCGGCGACAATCCGATAACGCTCGAAGCGATCGTATACGGCGTCGCTTCGGCTGAAATGGTCGTCGCCGTGATATACTGGTTCCGCTCGTTCACGGAAATAATGACGTCGGACAAGCTGCTGTCGCTTTTCGGCGCGGTGTCGCCGAAATTTTCGCTTATGCTCTCCATGATACTGCGCTTCGTTCCGCTGTTTTCGCGGCAGTCAAAAGACGTGAAGAACGCCCAGCGCGCGCTCGGAATGTATAAAGACGACAACATCGTCGACACGGTGCGCGTCGGGGCGAGGATATTCTCGGGCGTGTCGGGATGGGCGCTCGAAAACGGTATAATCACCGCCGACAGTATGGCGGCGCGCGGGTACGGCGCGGCGAAACGCACTTCGTTCTCGCTATACAGATCAAAAAGATCCGACGTCATTTTTATTATCATCACCGCAGTTATGCTCGCCGCCGTGATGTTCGGCGCTGCTTTCGGGACGCCGTTCCGCTTTTATCCCGAGACGGTCGTGCCGGGAGATTTCTTTTCGCTTGCTATGTACGCGACATACGCGCTCCTTTGCGCCGCGTCGTCTCTGCTTGAAATTCATGAGGTGGCAAAATGGAAATACTTAACGTCGAAAATCTGAGTTTCAAATATCCGCAAAGCGACGGGCAGGTCTTATCCGACGTGTCTTTTTCCGCCTTGCGCGGCGAATTCATAACAGTCTGCGGCTCCACGGGAAGCGGAAAATCGACGCTCCTCAAAATGATAAAGCGCGAGCTTTCGCCGCTCGGCGAAATGAGCGGCGAGATAAGGATATTCGGCGCACCGCAAGCTCAGATGAGCGATTATGACGCGGCGCGAAAAGTCGGGATCGTCTTTCAGCATCCCGAGCAGCAGATAGTGTGCGACAAGGTGTGGCACGAGATAGCGTTCGGGCTTGAAAATCTCGGCGAGCCGCGCGAGCTGATACGCCGCCGCGTCGCCGAGACCGCGGCATATTTCGGGATAGAAAATATCTTTTACAAAAAAACGGCGGAGCTTTCGGGCGGAGAAAAACAGCTCGTCGCGCTCGCGTCTGTCATGGCGATGGAGCCGGATATAATACTTCTCGACGAGCCGACGTCGCGCCTCGATCCGATAGCGGTAAAGGAATTTATTGCGACGCTCCGCCGCGTTTGCCGCGAGATGGGGACGACCGTCATAATCGTCGAGCATTCGCTCGGCGATCTGCTTGAAATAAGCGACAAGCTCCTCGTACTCGAAAACGGCCGCGTCGCCGCTTTCGGCGCGCCGCGCGACGCTGTAGCGGCGCTCGGCAAAAACAGCTCCGTCGCCGAAATGCTCCCGTGCGCGCCGCGCGTCTATCTCGGAACGGACGCGGGCGGCGTATGCCCGCTCGGCATCACGGACGGCAGGGAATATATCGAAAAAAATTTTAAAAACGACGTCCGCTCGCTCGAAAGAAAAGCGGGTGACCGCAGTGAAAATATCGCGCTCGAATTGAAAAACGTGTATTTCAAATATCAAAAGAACGGCCGAGATATTCTCTCCGACCTGTCGATGAAAGTCTATGACGGCGAGATATTTGCGATACTCGGCGGAAACGGATCCGGCAAGACGACGGCGCTCGGCGTCATAGCGGGACTGCTCCGCGCTTATGCGGGAGATATAAAAATATTCGGCAAAAAGAGCTCCGAATACAAAAATCAAACGCTGTATAAAAACTGTCTGTCAATGCTTTTTCAGGATGTGCAGACGCTGTTTTTGAAAAACACCGTATACGAAGAGCTCGTCGACGTGGGCGGAAAGGATTTTTCGCTCCCGTACGATATTTCCTCGCTTTACTCCAAGCATCCGTACGACCTCTCCGGCGGAGAACAGCAGCTCGTCGCGCTCGCAAAGGTGCTTCTCACAAAGCCGCGGATTCTTCTGCTCGACGAGCCGACAAAAGGGCTCGACGGAGGCGTGAAAAAACAGATCTCCGACGTGATAAAAGGGCTGAAAAAGAGCGGGATCACCGTCGTCGTCGTCACGCACGACGCGGATTTTGCGGCAAATACCGCCGACAGATGCGCGCTGTTTTTCGGCGGTGAAGTCATATCGTCGGGCGAGCCGCGCGAGTTCTTTTCGTCCAATGTTTTTTACACGACCGAGGCGTGCCGAATGACACGTGGGTATTACGACGGAGCGGTAACGTCGGACGACGTCGTCGCACTTTGCCGTCTTAACGGGAGGCGCGAATGATCACGCTGAAAAATGCCGCCGTGCGCCGTGTGCTGCGGACCGTAATACCGTTTGTCCTGATCCCCGCCGTCGTCATCGCCGGAGCCGTACTTCTCGGCGGCAACTATGTCTATGTCATACTCGCCGTCGCCGTGCTGTCGATACTGCTGTTTCTGTGCGGATTTGAAAAGAAAAAGACTGGATCGCGCCGGCTCGTGCTGGTATGCGTAA
>CAJONA010000133.1:0-4021 GCA_905235755.1 uncultured Clostridia bacterium | reverse complement strand
TCATTCCGCTGTTTAAACCCGTCGCGGCGCTGACCGCGATATGCGGTATATATCTCGGGCCGGAAGCGGGATTTCTTTGCGGAGCGCTCTCGGCGCTCATATCGAATTTCTACTTCGGACACGGACCTTGGACGCCGTTTCAGATGCTCGCGTGGGGGCTGATCGGACTGTTCGCGGGGCTCATGTGCGAAATTTTGAAGAAAAACCGCGCCGCGCTGTACATTTTCGGCGCATTGTCGGGCGTGTTTTTCTCTCTCGTTATGGACGTGTGGACGGTGCTTTGGACGGGCGCTTTCGATTCGTCGCTCTATATTTCGGCTATAATCGCCGCCGTGCCGCACACGATAATTTACGCTTTGTCGAACGTGATCTTCCTTATTTTGTGCGCGAAACCGATGGGGCAAAAGCTCGAACGGCTGAAAATAAAATACGGTGTTTGAATTTTTGATCAATATGATGTGGTGTTTCGGAAATAAACAGCCGTATTTTGCGGTTTGAAAAAAATAAAGAAAAAATAAGCCAAAAAAGAAAAATAATGCTTGACAAAATCATATTTGTAAGTGTATAATAACACTTGTACTATGGCAATATGCCGCCTCGGCGGCGACGAAGGAGGTGCGACAAGTGAAAAGAACATACCAGCCCAAGAAAATCCAGCGTGAGAAGGTTCACGGCTTCCGCAAAAGAATGAGCACGGCTAACGGCCGAAAGGTTCTCAAGAGAAGACGCGCTAAAGGCAGAGCAAGACTCTCCTATTAATTACACTCTGAAAAGAAAGCCTGTGCGTGACATAGGCTTTGATTTTTTTACGGGAAATTTGAAATCGGAGGCAAGCGGTGTGAAAAACATAGCTATTTCCGAAAATCACCTTTATAAGAAGGTGTACGCAAAAGGAGACAAAATCTTTTGCAAGCATATCGTGGTATATGTATTGACCGATTACCACGCGGCGCGGCTCGCCCGCGCAAATCCGCTGAAAACGAAGGTAAACCGCGTCGGGATCACGGTTTCGAAAAAGCTCGGTAAAGCGGTTGTACGTACAAGGGTGAGGAGGATCATCAGAGAGGCGTACAGGATAATTCAAACGGAAGAAAATATCAAAAAAGGCAAGCTCATAGTGATCGTCGGGCGCGAGGCGGCGACAGGCGCCAAAAGCACCGACATTAAAAAAGACTTGCGCTATGCCTTGTCAAAGCTCGGCATGATAGAGGAAAAGATATGAGATATGTTGCGATTTTTTTTGTAAATCTCTATCGCAAGTTCATATCTCCGCTCAAAGCCCCGTGCTGCAGATTCACACCGACTTGTTCGCAGTACGCCATAGATGCGTTCAAGGAATGGGGATTTATATGCGGACTCGGGCTCACTGTATGGAGAGTGCTCAGATGTAATCCGTTTTGTCGCGGCGGATACGATCCCGTCCCAAAAAGAAAAAGACATAGAGACCGCCGTGTAAATTCAGAAGGAGAAAATGAAGATGTTTAATGCTATTTATTCTGCTCTCGGATCGGTGCTGAGGTTCTTCTCCGACTTGTTCGGGGGGAGCTTTTTGCTCGGTCTTTTGATGTTTGCGATAATCATCAAGATCGTGCTTTTGCCGTTCGGCATAAAACAGCAGAAGAACTCCATCCGTCAGTCAAAAATGCGTCCGCGCGAAATGGCGATAAGAAAGAAATATGCGGGACGCAACGATCGCCCGACTCAGCAAAAAATGCAGAACGAGATCATGGAGATGTACCAGCAGGACGGGTACAATCCTATGGGCGGATGCTTGCCGATGATCTTGCAGATGGCGATAATTTTGCTTTTGTATCAGGTAATAATTTATCCGCTTCAGCACGTTGTCGGGCTCGGAGCCGACAATGTGGCCGCCTTGAAAACATATATGTCGGCGGCAGCCGAGGACGGCGGACTCGGCGTCGTTTTCTCGAACGCTTATCAGGAGATAGCGATGCTCAAAGAGATGATCGCTCGCGGCGCGGAGACGATAGTCGGCGGCTTCAAGACGTTCTGCGAGACGTACACGCTCGAAGGCGCGCTTCCGTATGCCTCCAACGCAACGGCGTTTTCGGATGCCGTAAGCGCCGCTTATGCGGCGGGCTTGCCGTCGTTCGATCTGTTCGGAATACAGAACTTTTTGGCGGAGATACCGGATATCGGCTCGCTTATCAGATTCCCGTGGACTACATCGGTATTGCTCGTGCTTGTGCCTCTGCTCAACTTCGTCGCGCAGTTCTTCACGATGAAGCTGACGCGCAAACTCACCTTCCATCCCCTGCAGGACGAGCAGAATCAGGCCATGGGCTGCAACCCCAAGATCATGGACTGGGCGTTACCTGCGCTCACGCTCTTTATCGCGTTCAGCGTGCCTGCCGCAATCGGCATTTACTGGCTGTTCAACAACCTGCTCGGAATGGGACAGACGTATATCCTGCACAAGGCGATGCCGCTTCCCGTTATCACGGAGGAGGACGTCAAAGCGGCGGAGAGGGAGATGAAGCACGGAACGAACAACAGCAAAAAGATCCCCAATCCGGTCGAAGGCGTGCGTTCGAATCCTAACTCTTTGCATACGATAGATTTCGAGGAAGAGGACTACGCCGTCCTTCCGGATTATGAGTCGATATATGACAAGAAAGAGGAAGAAAGCACAGACGAAGCTCCCGATCAGACGCGCATCAACGGCGAGGTCGTGAGCGACAACGGCGAGCCGAATTCAAAGATCGGAACGGCGCCGCTCAAAAGCAACAAACAAACCGGCAAAAAGAAGAAATGATCGGTTTTATCGAAAGGAAGACATAAATGAAGAAAGAAATAACAGTTGAGGCAAAAACTGTCGAGGAGGCCGTCGCTTCGGGCGCAAAGCAACTCGGAGTTAATGCCGATGATATATCTTATGAGGTCGTTTCCGAGCCGAAGCACGGATTTCTCGGTATCGGATCGAGCAACGCAGTCGTTAAAGTAACTTACGTTTACAATCCGCTCGAGGCGGCGCGTGCGTTTACGCAGACGCTCATCGATGACCTCGAACTCGACGCCGCCGTGACCATTCACGACGACGGAAACGGCGAAGCGCTGCTCACGATATCCGGCAAGGATTCGAGCGCTCTCATAGGCCACCACGGCGACACTCTCGACGCGTTCCAGTATCTTGTGAATCTCGCCGCGAACAAAAAGGAAACGAGCGATCGCAAGTATACGCGTATCGCCGTCGATATCGAAAATTACCGCGAAAAACGCGAGCAGGCGCTCCGTCAGCTCGCCAGAAGGACTGCGGCAAAGGTCCAGAAAAACAAAAAGAGCATATCTCTCGAGCCGATGAGCTCATACGAGAGAAGGATAATCCATTCCGAAGTTCAGCTTATCGACGGCGTTTCGACGAGTTCCGTCGGCGCCGACGGGAACAGACGCGTCGTAATATTCCTCGACGGATCCGAAATTCCGACGGAGGAGAGCGTAAAAGCGCCGAGCACGAAGCGTTCCGACAAGAGCGGAAACCGTCAGCGTTCGCGCAAAGGCTCGTCTCGCAGGTCGAGCGAAAAGAGCGAGACAAAACCTCAGCCCGTAAAGCGTTCCGACGCGCCGTATCACGAGCCGCGCAAGCTCGCCAAGGCGAAGGACCTCGATTCGTACTTCGAGAAGCTCAAAGAGTTCTCGAGCACGTTTGATCAATAAAATAACGGCGGAGCGTCTGCATCGGCGAATAGCGGCAGACGCCCGTTTGATTTACGGAGGAAAAATGAGTTCGATGTTTTCATCCACGATAGCGGCCGTTTCCACTCCGCGCGGACGCGGCGGAATAGCCGTTATACGCGTGTCGGGCGACGACGCCGTTAAAATATGTGAAAAAGTCATATCGGCGTCAAAGCCGCTCGAAGAGATCGAGCCGCGCCGCGCCACGCTGTGCAAGATCATGGGCGGCGACGGCAAAGTGCTCGACGAAGCGCTCGTCACCGTTTTCCGCGCGCCGCATTCGTATACGGGCGAGGACACGGTCGAGATAAGCGCTCACGGCGGCGAC
>CAJONA010000132.1 GCA_905235755.1 uncultured Clostridia bacterium | reverse complement strand
AAAATGAAAAGAGCGACAGAATCATTTCCTGCCGCCCATTGAACTATTTAAGTATAAAAGTAAATCCGAACCACTCACTTGTTACAAGCATTTGGTTCGGATTATACTGACTTGGTGCGGGTGAAGGGACTTGAACCCACACATCACTGCTGATACAAGAACCTGAATCTTGCGCGTCTACCAGTTCCGCCACACCCGCATTTATGAGTTTCCTTTGATTTTTACACGGAGAGAAACGAGACTCCGAGGCGGTGCAATTACAGCATTTCGAGCGTTCACCGAGGTAACGCGACCTGAATCTTGCGCGTCTACCAGTTCCGCCACACCCGCATATAAATGCCGTATTTTTACACGGGCGGCTTCCCGAGGCGGAGTATATCGCTTTATCCGCGATGATTATTTTACCGCATATTTGCCATTTTGTCAAGACAAAAAAATATTTTTGTTAAATTTTATTGCATATCCGCTTTGCTTGCGAGATCAAGGATATGATCGTAATATCCGCGCTCCGCGCCAACGCCGCCGAGTCGGTGCGCATCGCTTCCGAAAAAGAAACCGACGTTTTGTCGCATACACTCGCACACGGTGTATATCTGAAAATCAACAAGAAATCCGTTTGTTTCAATGCGATGAGTAACGGTTTCGGCGCTCCCGAGGTGAACGCCTGTGAGGTCTATCAACGCGTTGTTTCTTTTACACGCTTCGACTACGCGGCGCGCGCCGTCTTTCATCAGGGGCAAATTATCCTCTTTTGCGCCAAAGGCGCTGTATTTGTCGGGGTGTATGCTGTGCGCCATAAAGAAATGACCGAGCATCGCGGGGTATGGACATCTGTCAAGCGCGTTTGCCTCGCTCCGGTACATTGTTTCGAGAACTTTTGAAACACCGCCGATCTTTTTTGCGGCGTTTTCATATTCGCCGCTTTCGTGGAGTCCGTTTATGTATTTGCCGTAAGTGAGTTTCACAAACGCGAGCGGAAGAAGCGGGTGAAAATTGAACGTCGGCATAACGAAATCAAGCGCGTCCTCGGCAGCACGAGAGATATCAAGGCTTATGTCTCCGTCCTCGGTCAGAATATCGGTTTCCGTGGAAAGAAAAAACGCGACGGCACCGTCGTTTTTTTCATACGACGATATCTCTTCGCGAAGTGCGGGAAAAATGCTCTCATCTGTATCGTCGTAAAGGGTGTTGTCCCCGTTGTATAAGCGTTTGTGAAAATGAGGGACGAGGATAACGCAGTCGACGCCGCGCACTTTTGCGCTTTGAGCTATATTTTCAACCGTCATTTCCGGCATTCCGTCGCACAAATGCGTATGAACGTGCGAATCGACTCGCGCAAAAGACGAGAGCGCCTCTTTGACCTCACCTATTTTTTTCATTTGTACCCTCCCATTTTTCAAGCGCCTTGCCATAGACGGGGTGATTTTCCAGTTCACAGAGAAATGCTCCGACGGACGATGGCTCATGCGCGTCTGATCCGTACGAGAATTTTACGCCTTTTTCGAGCGCGAGGTGAACGATCTCTTTTTGCGGATAAACATATTCGATGTCGTTTTTCTTCTCCGCAAGATGCGGATTGATTTCGAGATACAAATCACGTTTTTTCACATTGTCGATAAGTTCATCGACGAGCGGCATGAGCGGCATGAGGCAATATTCGCTTTTTTTAAGCGGAAATCTGTCGGGATTTTCAAAAACAAATCGGTACATATCCGGATGCGCGACCGCAGAAAATAATCCCGTTTCGACGGCGCTTATCGAGTTTTCAAGCGCGGCGCGCGCAAAGTCGTTCTTTGTGTATTTTCCGAGATCGCTTATAAAAACATGCATATGCGACGAAGCGAGAACAAAGTCAAACTCACCCGCATCAAGTACGCGAAGAATCTCATCGGTCACCGACGGATGATAGTCGATCTCGATCCCGCATTTGATCTCTATTATGCCTGAGTATTCTTTCGCAAGCTCGCGTACACGCGTTATATAATCGCGGACGCGTCCGGGTTCTATTCTGTCAGCCGCGCGTGATACGGAAAGCGGCATATGATCGGTGACGCATATCTCACCTATGTTTTTTTCGACAGCTCGACGCACAAAAGCGTCAAATCGGTCGGCTTCGCCGAGCACGACGGGATGAATATGGTAATCTTTTCTCATATAACTGTTTTACTTTGGCATTTAAATATATCAAAAATCAAAAACACGCCGAGGCGGCGCATATCGCTTTATCCGCGATGATTATTTTACCGCATATTTGCCATTTTTGTCAAGACGTAATCAAAAATTCTGGAAAATAATAATTTTTACAAAAAAAGCACGCCTGAGCGTGCTTTTTTCATGGTGCGGGAAACGAGACTTGAACTCGTACGGTGTAACCACACGCCCCTCAAACGTGCGCGTCTACCAGTTCCGCCACTCCCGCAATTATTCAGCCGAAGGACCGTTTCGTCCCACAGCGTTATCTATTATACACCTTTTCTCGAAAATGTCAAGAGAAAAAAACGATTTTTTTATCTTTTGGCAAAAAAAGTGAAAATGATCAAAATAATCATTGATTTTATATATCAAATGTGATATAATTCCCATGTAAACAAGTGGCAAAGCCACGCAAAAATTTTTATTCGGAGGTAGAAAATATGTATCCCGTAATAGGTATTCGTCCGACTATCGACGGCAGACGCGGTCCGATGAAGCTCCGCGAGAGCCTCGAAGATCAGACGATGGCGCTTGCAAACGCCGCAAAAAAACTTTTTGAGGAAAATCTGCGTTATTCCGACGGCACGCCCGTAAAGGTCATAATCGCGGACACGACGATAGGCCGCGTTCCCGAGGCGGCGGCTTGCGCCGAGAAATTCAAAAAAGCAGGAGTTGACATCACTCTCACCGTCACTCCTTGCTGGTGCTACGGCAGCGAGACGATGGATATGGATCCCATGACGATAAAAGGCGTATGGGGATTTAACGGTACGGAGCGCCCGGGCGCCGTTTATCTTGCGTCCGTGCTCGCGACGCACGCTCAAAAAGGTCTCCCCGCGTTCGGCATCTACGGACACGAGGTACAGGACGTCGGCGACGTCGACAAGATACCGGATGACGTAAAAGAAAAACTCCTTCGATTCGGCCGCGCGGCTGTTGCCGTAGCTACGATGAGAGGTAAATCATATTTGCAGATAGGCTCGATGTGTATGGGCATCGGCGGCTCTATAATAGATCAGGCGTTCATGGAGGAATATCTCGGTCTGCGCGTCGAATCGGTAGACGAGGTCGAGATACTTCGCCGCATGGAAGAGGGCATCTACGACAAGGAAGCCGTCGCTAAGGCGCTCGCTTGGACAAAAGAGCATTGCAAAGAGGGGCGCGACGACAACCCCGATTTCGTGAAATTCACACCCGAACAGAAAGAAGAACAGTGGGAATTCACGATAAAGATGTATTGCATCATCAAAGACCTCATCCTCGGCAACAAAAATCTCCCCGACAAATTCGAAGAAGAAAAAGCGGGCCACAACGCTATATGCGCGGGCTTCCAGGGACAGCGTCAGTGGACTGACCACTGGCCGAACTGCGACTATCCCGAAGCGGTGCTCAATTCTTCGTTCGACTTCACGGGCAAGAAAGAGCCTATCGTTCTCGCAACCGAAAACGACACTTTAAACGGTCTCGGAATGCTCTTTATGCGCCTGCTCACAGGCCGCGCTCAGATATTCGCCGACGTGCGCACATACTGGTCGCCCGAAGCAACAAGAAGAGTTACGGGCTACGAATACGAGGGCCACGCGAAAGAAGCGCAGGGAATCATCCACCTGCTCAACTCCGGCGCCGCATGCCTTGACGCCTGCGGTGAATGCACGGACGAAAACGGCAACCACGTTATGAAACAGTGGTGGGACGTAACGGACGAAGACATCAAGAAGATGACGGACGCGACAGTTTGGTGCGAAGCGGGATTCGACAACTTCCGCGGCGGCGGCTTCTCATCTCACTTCACGACGAGAGCCGAAATGCCCGTTACGATGATAAGGCTCAACCTCGTCAAAGGACTCGGCCCCGTGCTTCAGATAGCCGAGGGCTGGACTGTCAAACT
>CAJONA010000131.1 GCA_905235755.1 uncultured Clostridia bacterium | reverse complement strand
AGCTGCTCGCGGACGCGCTCCGCGCGCTGTGGGTGGATCTCACGATCCCCGAGGATCTCCCCGAGGGCGAGCACAGTATCACCGTATCATTTAAAAATCTTGACGGTGAGGAACGATCGGTCGATTTCACCGTCGACGTCATCGGCGCGACGCTTCCGAAGCAAGAGCTGATATATACCGAGTGGTTTCACACCGACGCGCTTGCGAACTATTACCGCGTCGGCGTATGGAGCGACGAGCATTTTGAAATAATCCGTAATTTTGTCAGGACCGCCGTTTCAAACGGCATAAATATGCTTCTCGTTCCCGTGTTCACGCCGCCGCTCGACACGGAAATCGGCGGCGAGCGCCTGACGACGCAGCTCGTCAAGGTTAAAAAGGACGGCGAGCGCTATTCATTCGGCTTTGACACGCTCGACAGGTATCTTGATCTGATAAAATCCGAAGGCATCGAATACTACGAGATATCGCATCTGTATACGCAATGGGGCGTGTATCACGCGCCGAAAATCATCGCAGAGGTGGGCGGCAAAGAAGAAAAGATCTTCGGTTGGGAAACGGACTCTCATTCGGCGGAATACGTCGGCTTTTTGCGGCAGTTTCTCGTCGAGTTCATCGCGCACATGAAGTCGCGCGGCGAAGATGAAAAGTGCTATTTTCACATCTCCGACGAGCCGAGCGAAGAGCATCTCGACAGTTATCTTGACGGCAAGGAAGCCGTCTCCGACCTGCTCGAAGGGTATCACATCATGGACGCCATATCGAATTTTGATTTTTACTCTCGCGGCATCGTCAAAGATCCGATACCGTCGAGCGACCATATCGAGCCGTTTATCGAGGCGGGCATCCCGAATTTATGGACGTATTACTGCTGCGGGCAGTGCGTCGGCGTTTCAAATAGGCTTATCGCTATGCCGTCTTGGCGAAACCGCGCGATAGGAATGCAGATGTACCGCTACGACATCAAGGGATTTTTACAATGGGGATATAATTTCTACAACAACCGTTTTTCTCACGATGAGATCGAGCCGTATTCCGACCTGTCGGGCGAATTCTGGGTGCCTGCAGGCGACGCGTTCTCCGTGTACCCGGCGCGCGACGGCACGGCGCTCGAATCGCTGCGCCTTGTCGTATTTTACGAAGCGATAGAAGATATGCGTGCGATGAAGTTATGCGAATCGCTTTACGGCAGAGACGAAACGGTGCGCGCGATCGAAAAAGCATACGGCAAGAAGATAACGTTTGACGACTGCCCGCATACCGCGGACGAAACGCTTCGCGTGCGCGAAGCGGTGAACCGTATGATAAAAGAAAAATGCGGATAATAAAATGTTCCCGCGCTGTGCGCGGGGACTTGTTCGATATATTTTCCCCGCGCCGCGCGCGGGGGATTTGTTCGATATATTTTCCACGCGCTGTGCGCGGGGACATTTTGCGTGGACATTTTTTAATAAAAATTTAAAAATCATATTGACAGCACAAAAAAAATATGATATAGTGTGTAAAGCAAATCGCTTTACACTCACGGAGGTGCGCGATGTTTGAAAAAGATCTCTCCTTGATATCGCTTTTCGATATCTACGGAGCTATGCTGTCGGAGCAAAAGCAAAAAATGTTTGAGCTGTACTACGGCGACGATCTTTCCCTGTCCGAGATAGCCGATGAGATGGATATCTCCCGTCAGGGCGTGCGCGAAAATTTGAAGAAATGCGAGGAGCAGCTTAGTGAATTCGAGGAAAAGCTCGGATTTTTGAAAAAAACGACGCAGATAAGAGCCGCTATCGAAACGCTCAAAGATATCAAGACAGACGACGGCGAAAAAAAACGCATGGACAGCGTCATCGAGTCGCTGTCATCTATCGTGTAACGGCATAAGAAGAAAGGAGCGCATATGTCGAGTATGTTCGGATCGCTGACGGAAAAGCTCACCGAAGCGTTCAAGCACTTTAAAAACAAGGGCAAACTCACGGAAAAAGACGTGAAAGAAGGTATGCGCGCCGTAAAGATGGCTCTTCTGAGCGCTGATGTAAACTTTCTCGTCGTCAAAGACTTTATAAACAGAGTTACGGAGCGCGCCGTCGGCGCGGAAGTGCTCGAAAGCCTCGTTCCGGCACAGCAAGTCATAAAAATAGTGAACGAAGAGCTGACTGCGATCATGGGCTCGACGGAGTCGAAGCTCAAGATCGCCTCAAAGCCGCCGACAGTCATTATGATGGTCGGTCTGCAGGGCGCGGGCAAAACGACGCATTGCGGCAAACTCGCCGCCATGCTCAAAAAGCAAGGCAAGACGCCGATGCTTGTCGCGTGCGACGTGTACCGTCCCGCGGCGATAAAACAGCTTCAGATCGTCGGCGAACAGGCGCAGGTGCCCGTTTATACCGAAGAAAACGAAAAAGATCCCGTAAAGATAGCGAAAAACGCGCTCACATACGCGAAAAAGCAGCTGAACGACGTTGTTATCATAGACACCGCCGGACGTCTTCAGATAGACGAAGCGATGATGGAAGAACTGCAAAAGATCAAAAAAGAGACGGATCCGACGGAGATTCTTCTCGTCGTCGACGCCATGACAGGTCAGTCGGCTGTCGACGTAGCAAAGACGTTCAACGAGATGATAGACATATCTGGCGTCGTGATGACAAAGCTCGACGGCGACACGCGCGGCGGCGCGGCGCTTTCGGTAAGGCATATCACGGGCAAGCCGATAAAATTCATCGGTACGGGCGAAAAGATAGACAAACTCGAAGTTTTCCACCCCGACAGAATGGCGTCGCGCATACTCGGAATGGGCGATATGCTGACGCTTATCGAAAAAACGCAGGAGAATTTCGACGCAAAAAAGGCGCAGGAACTCGAAGAAAAAATACGCAAGTCGCGCTTCACGCTCGTCGATTACCTCGACACGATGGCTCAGATGAGAAGCGCGGGCGGGCTTGAGTCGATGCTCTCGATGATGCCGGGAATGAACACCGGAGCGATGAAGGACGCAAAGATCGACGAAAAGCTCCTTGACCGTCAAGCCGCGATAATCCTTTCGATGACGGTCCGCGAACGCGAGAAGCCGGAAATAATCAATTCGTCGAGAAAACGCCGCATAGCGCAGGGCTCCGGAACGAGCGTCGAGGATGTCAACAAGCTGCTTCGCCAGTTCGAGCAGATGAACAAGATGATGAAACAGTTCTCCGGCGGAAAGATGAAAAACCTCGGCAGATTCGGCAAATTACCGTTTTAACGAAATTCATAAGGCACGTCCTTTTTGAAAATAAATAAAATTTAAATAAACATATTTTGGAGGAAACACAAAATGGCAGTTAAAATCAGACTTACAAGACTCGGCAAAAAGAAAAGCCCGTTCTATCGCGTAGTCGTAGCGGACGCTCGTTCGCCTCGCGACGGCAGATTTATCGAAGAACTCGGATATTACGATCCGACGACAGATCCCGCTACGATCAAGATCGACGTCGACAAAGCCGGCGAATGGATCAAAAACGGCGCTCAGCCGACAGAAACAGTCCGTGCTCTTTTGAAAAAGTCAGGTCTCGGCGAATAAGATCAGGGGTGCGCAATGGTAGATGTAAGTCGTACCCTTGCGAATGTGGCAAAAGCAATAGTGGATGATCCCGATCAAGTCAACGTGATCGTTAAAGAGGACACCGCCGACAAGATCGTTCTCGAACTTGTCGTGGCTCCCGACGACATGGGAAAAGTCATCGGCAAAAGCGGACGCATAGCGAAAGCTATCCGTCAGTTGCTCAAGACCGCAAGCGCAAGCTTGAACAAAAAGATAACGGTAGATATCAGATGATACGTTCAAAAGCCGCCGAATATGGCGGCTTTTGATTTTGCGGCGCACTTTTCGCGTCGCCGTTTGCGCCGTAGCAACAATTTTTTCCGCGACGCGGGACTGTGTACTTTTCTTGCTTCTGCAAGAAAAGCTACCAAAAGAAGCAGACCGCTCCCAAGCCGCGGGGCTTACGTAGTGCGGATAAAGCCGAGAGAATACGTCATTTGCCCCCGATTAAAACGTCGTCGCACCGCTCCTTTGGTTTTTCGATTTTGCAACAGCAAAATCGACCATCGGAAATGGGCAAAGATCCGTCGAGTTC